>DASVCM010000243.1:0-2080 GCA_036381635.1 Lacipirellula sp. | reverse complement strand
GGCCGACGGCAATGACGACGGCATCGTTGACGGCGAGGACCTGCAGATTTGGACGCGCCACTTCGGCGAGCCAGCGACGGCGACCGGCGCCGCCGTTCCGGAGCCATCGGCGGCGTGGCTGCTGCCCATTGGCGTCGCGGTGATTGGGCGCTGTCGTAAGCGCTCCGTCCTGCCGCGACGTCGCCTAAGCCCCGGATGCGGCTATCGCTTCGGAGACGGACTTCTCGCCTAAAGGCCGGTAGTCATCAAACGGTCCGTCAGCGCTTCCCGGCGGCCAGGTGGCTGGGTCGGCGTACAGGCCGTCGTCTTTGAACTGCGCCTGCAGGCGATCGATCTCGGCCTTCAGCTCGGCGAATTTCGCCGCGACTTCGGGCCTGTTGGCATCCGCCTCGGCGTACAGCAGGTTGTGCTGCTCCGCAGGGTCGCTCCTCAGGTCAAACAGCTCGTAAGCATCCTTGGTCCAGTAGTAGATGAGCTTGTGCGTGGCGGTCCGAACGCCGAGATGGGCCCGCGTGTTATGGTGTCCGGGATCGTGATAGTAGCGGTAGTACACGCTCGTCCGCCAGTCGGCCGGCGTCTCGCCCCGCAATAGCGGCGCGAGGCTGCGGCCCTGCATCGAGTCGGGGATCGGCAGGCCGGCAAGGTCGAGAAACGTCGGGGCAAGATCGATGTTGGCGACGAACTGCTCGGGCGTGGCGCCGGCTTTGATGCCTGGGCCGCGAGCGATCAGCGGCACGCGCAGCCCCGGCTCGTACATGAAGCGCTTGTCGTACATGCCAAGATCGCCCAAGTACCAGCCGTTGTCGGCGCTGTAAATGACGATGGTGTTCTCGGCCAGTCCGCTCTTGTCGAGATAGTCGAGCATCTTGCCGACGTTGTCGTCCACGCCTTGGACGCACGCCAGGTAGTCCTGCATGAAGCGCTGATACTTCCAGCGGACGAGATCGTCGCCGGTGAGGGTCTTGCCGTCGACCGTCAGCTCCATCGGCGCCTCGTTGAGCCACCTGTTCCGCTCGCGGCCCTGCAGATGGGCAGGCGGCTCGAGCTTCAAGTCGCCGCGATTAAGGTCGCGGGCGATCGTCTGCTGGTTCTCCGGCAACGCGGCGGGGCGAGTCGCATAGTCGTCCCACAGCGTGGCCGGTTCGGGGACGACTCGGTCCTTGAAGAGCTCCTTGTTGCGCTCATCGGGCTGCCAGCCGCGATGGGGCGCCTTTTGGTGGAGCATCAAGAAAAATGGCTTGTCCTTGGGTCGCGTTTCCAGGAATTCGATGCCGAGATCGCCGGTGATATCGGTGCAATGCCCTTTGATGGTCAGCTTGTGGCCGGGAACGAGAAACGTCGGGTCCCAGTACGCCCCCTGGCCCGGGAGAATGACCCAGCGATCAAATCCTGTCGGATCATTGCCGAGGTGCCACTTGCCGATGACGCCCGTGTGGTAACCGCCCGCTTGCAGACGCTTAGCGACGTGGTCGCGCGAGCCGTCGAACCGATTGAAAACCGGCACGCCGTTCAGGTGCGAGTACTGCCCGGTCAACAGCGTCGCGCGGCTGGGCGTGCAGATGGAATTGGTGACGAACGAGTTGGTGAACCGGACGCCCTCGGCGGCCAGCCGATCGAGATGCGGCGTCTTGTTCACCTTCGAGCCGTACGCCGAGATGGCGTGCTCTGCATGGTCGTCGGAAAAGATGAAGAGGATGTTGGGCCGCGGCGAGTCGGCCAAAGTTGTTTGAACGGCGACGGTCGATGCCGCCAGCAGTACAAGTACGAGACGAAGCAGAGTCATCGTGGCACACTTTATTGGCGTGTTCATACTGAAAGGTAATCCAATACCAAAAAAAGAGGGGCGAGAAGTTACGCCAGAAACGAATGGCTCTTCGATTATTGCAAGTCAGTTTTGTTTCGACGAAGAAGCACGCCGTCGCTCCTTTGCGTCCTTTGTGATCTTCTGTTTACAAAAACCGGACCAGCGAACAGAAGGTCGCAAAGGGCCAAAAGAATGAACTAGAGCTGGTTCTCTGGCCTAATAAACTTTCGCAGTAAAAACGATCCGGCGCATTGTAGCAGAATGCCGAACGGCTCG
>DASVCM010000242.1:0-4550 GCA_036381635.1 Lacipirellula sp. | reverse complement strand
TGCCAAGCTGGTCGCAGACGGAAGAGGACGTGCGGTTCGCCTATCGGCTCGCCGAGTCGACTAAGGGCCGCGTCTTCTTCACCGCCGGCCGAGACTTGGACCGGTATGTCGTCTGGGACTATCTCAACCGCCGTCGCGAGCTTGTGTATTGATACTGGTCGCCGAATTTGCGAGTGGCATTTAGCCGCAGGGCTCGCCCCGCGGTCCCCGCCGCGAGCGGCGGGGCTAAATGCCGCCCACGCGTAGTTTTGACGGGCGCGGTACTTGCACGCCGCTACCATAGCTTCGCACCAGCGGCCAAATTGCCTATATTCTCGGCCGTGCCATCCGTAGCATGTGAGCGGCCCTAGACGCTATCCAGCATTGTCCGCCCCGGGGCGAATCGCTACAGTCCGCGCTCCACCGGTCCCCACCCAAATCCCCCGGCCTCCCCATGGGCGGCCACTGCCGTAGGAACGAGACCCTTGGCCAAATCCCAATCGACCTCGACGCTGCTGTTCGCCCTGGCTCTGCTGGTGGCCGCTAGCCCGGCCGTCGCCGCCGTCCCGAGCGACGCCATCATCTCGCCGAACGCCCGCGGCTTCATCTCGGTGGCTGATGCCAAGCGGCTGCAGGAGGACTTCAACCGCACGCAGATGGGTCAGCTCGTCAAGGACGAGGCCATGCAGCCGTTCATCAACGATATGCGGCAGCAGATCGAGCGCAAGCTCTCGAGCACGCGGCAGAAGCTCGGCATCACGGTCGAGGACCTCCGCGACGTCGCCACCGGCGAGATCGGCGTGGCGCTGGTTGAGCAACCGAACACGCGGGCGGCCGTCGCGATCACCGTCGACGTCACCGGCAATGTCCCCGCCGCAGAAACGCTGCTCGGCAAGATCGAGAAGGAACTCATCAGCCGCAAGGCGACTAAGTCGGCCGCGAATATCGGCGGCATCGCGACGACGGTCTACAACATCCCGCCGCAGGCCAAGAACGACGTCGCCCGCGAGGCGATCTTCTTCATCCACCAGGAAATGCTCTGCGCGACCGACAGCCGCGCGGAAGCCCAGGCCATGATCGCCCGGTTCAGCGGCCAGGGAGGCAAGCTGGCCGACGTGAAGGCTTACCAGGAAACCATGCAGCGGTGCGCCGCCGAGGCGGGTCAACTCGCTCCCGAGATTCGCTGGTTCGTCGAGCCGTTCGGCTATGCCCGCGCCACGCGCTCGCTGCTGTCCGGCGAGGCGCTCGCCAGGCAAGGCAAGGACTACGTAAGTATCCTCAAAAATCAGGGCTTCGACGCGATTCAAGGCGTCGGCGGCTTCGTCAATCTCGCGGTCGACGGCACGTACGAGCTGCTCCACCGCACGGCCATCTACGCCCCGCCGGTCGAGGGCGCCGAGGACAAGTACAAGCTCGCGATGCGGATGATGAAGTTCCCCAACAAGACCGACCTCGATCCGCAGCCGTGGATCCCCGCGAAGCTGGCCAGCTACCGCACCTTCAGCATGGACCTGCAGAACGCTTACGCCCACGTCGGCACCCTGTTCGACGCGATCGCCGGCTACGAGAACGCCTTCAACGACGTGATCGAGGGCCTGGAGAAGGATCCCTACGGCCCGCAAGTCGACGTTGAGAAGGGCTTCATCCAGCACATTGGCGAGCGGATCACGCTGATGACCGACTACGAGCTGCCGATCACCACCAAGAGCGAGCGGTTCCTCTTCGCGGTCGATGTGACCAACGAGCAGGCGATCGCCGCGACGGTCGAAAAATTCATGAAAGCCGACCCCAACGCCCAGCGCCGCGAGTTCGAAGGCAAAGTGGTGTGGGAGATCATGCCCGCCCAGGAAGAGTTCGAGGAGCTTGAGATTGCGATCGATCCGATTGTGCCGGAAACCGACGGCGATGAGGGCGGAGCCCTCGGCAAGAAGGCGATGAGCACCTCGGCCGTCTGTGTCACCGACGGGCACCTGTTGATCGCCTCGCATTACGAGTTCCTCACTCGCATTCTCAGTCAGCAGGGACCGAAGCTCATCCAGTCGACCGACTATCAGCGCGTCGACGCCGCCTTGGACCAACTTCTGCCCGGCCCCATCGCCGTCCGCTGCTTCCGCCGCAGCGAAGAGGCCTATCGCCCTACGTATGAGCTGCTACGCCAAGAAAAGATGCCGCAGGCCGAGACGCTGCTCGGCCGCTTGCTGAACCGCCTGCTGACGCCGCCGGAGGACGAGGAGGAAGGCATCCTGCGGCAGCAGAAGATCGACGGCCGCCAGTTGCCGCCGTTCGAGACGATCCGCCGGTACTTCAATCCTGCTGGCCTCGCCGTCCGTTCGCTGGACGACGGCTGGTTCGCCACCGGCGCCACGCTCGCGAAGCCGCCGCAGGCGCAAGCCGACGCCACCTCCGCCCGCGACGAACCGCAGGTGCGGTAGATAGCCGGGCCATCCTGGCCCGGTGTATTCTTCTGAACAAAGAGATCATCGAAATGCCTAGCTCGCCGGGCCAGGATGGCCCGGCTATATAATCACGGCACTTCGATCTTTGCCCAGAAGGGCCGCTGGCGATCAGCACGGGTGCGCACATCCTCCAGCAGTACTAGCGGATCGGGCTTCACGCTGGTCTTCTCGCTCGGCAGTCGCCGATTGTTGAACGTCATGCGAATCGGCTTCGAGAAATCGACGAACTCCGGCCCCAGCCAGATGATCGTCCGCCCCGCGGGCGTGTCGGCCGACATCCGATTATCGTTCTGCAGCTTTCCTTCGATCTGCGCCGGCGTGATTCGCCCGCGCGACCAGTCGGTCGGATAGACCATGAATTTTTCGGGGAACTCCGCGCACTCCAGCCACCAGAAGAAGTTGTCCCACGGCCGCAGCGTATAGCAGGCGAACTCCTGCGGCGGCCCGGAGCGCTTTTTGAGTGCCATCCACTCAAACAACAGCAGAATCTCGTCGTGGAACGGCTCATGTCCGCGGCCCTGGTACTCTACCAGCGTTACGTCATAACGTCCGAGCCGCAGGTACTTGTTCCACACCAGTGCGTTCTGGGCGATCGTGCGACCGTCCAGCTCGCCGGCCACGTAGTACATCGGCACGTACTCGGCGTTCTCCCAATAGTGGGCGATGTACTTCTGCTCGCCTTCGAACCGCGGCACGAACGGGATGCCGCCGGCCCACAAATCGGGGTGGGCCTGGGCCATGTCCCACGCCGCCTCGCCGCCAATGTCGTGGCCGCTCAGAAAGACCCGGTCGGTATCGATGCTGAACCGCCGGCAGGCGTCGCGCAGGCAGGTGAGCACCGCCAGATGCTCGCGGCTGGAGTACTCGTACTGGTACTGGTGCGGCTTGTGCCAATCGACGGCGATCGTGATGTAGCCATGCCGCATGGCATGGCCGCGGCGGATAATCGCCTTGCCGTCTTCAAGCGTCGTCGGCGTGCCGGCCCAGAAGTCGAGCTCCTGCTCCGGCGAGTTGTACGCGCCGTTGAGCACAACCAGCGTCGGATAGCGCTTGTACGGGTCGTACTCCGGCGGCAACTGGACGAGATAGGTGAAATCGCCGTCCTGCGTCTGCCCCGGCGCCGTGAGTTGCAGCAGCGCGCCCTGCGGCGCGGTGAACGCCTCCTCGTGCCAGGGCGGCTTCATGTTGGCGATCAGCTTGGCGAGCTGGTCGACCGTGGCGCCTTCCATGCTTTGGATCGATTCCAGCAGCGGCTGCCGCTCGCTCGCCAGCGGCTCCCGCAGATACCGCAGCACGGCGTCGCGCACCTTGATCAGGGAAATGGCCACCGGCAATTCGCGCTTCGCTTCCTCTTGCCCTAACAGCCAACCGGTAAGCGCCAGCGACGTCTTTTCCTCCGCGGTGAGCGACGGGTCTTCAATCAACTGCACAAACGGCACGAGCCGATCGACATTGTTATGACTCAGCTCTTTGACGACTTCCTCCGCGATGGGCGCCGCCAGGCCGCGGTGGTCCGGGTCGCTGATCGCCGCCACGGTCGCCTGCAAGACCTTGCGTATCTGCTCGATCCGATGGTTATGCTGTTCGTACTCGGCGATCAGCTCGCGCACCTGCACCAGCGTCTCGCCGGAGACCTCTTCCGCTGGAAAGTTCTTCAGCAGCATTCCAACCAGCTTGTGCTGCCCCGCTGAGCGGCGGAGCGATAACTCGCGAAAGAGCTGCCGCGCTCCGCTGCGCCGCAGCTCCCCGACCATGCTCTCAAGGTCCTTCTTGTCGGGGAATTCCTCGATAATCCGCTCCAGCTCGCGGCGAGCTTCCGGATACCGCTCCGCCTGCGCGTAAAATCGCACCGCCTGCAGGCGGGCCTGCCAGTCGTCCTGCGGAATCGCCGTGGCGATGATCTTCGCCAGCGTATCGGGCGGGATCGAGCTGGTGGCGAGCATCATCTCCCACTGGATCGAACGCTCCGGGCCATTGAGCGCTTCGACGCGCGCGTAGCGCGGCGTCAGCTCGGTGATCCCCTGCACGACCGCCAGCGGCCCGTCGTTGAGCTGCATCTCGTAGAGGCGCCGGCCGTATTCGTCGAACGGCGTGATCCCCAAGCTGGGGCCGACG
>DASVCM010000241.1:0-11796 GCA_036381635.1 Lacipirellula sp. | reverse complement strand
CATGTTGTCGGGGTCGCCCACCGTGAACACGCTCGTGCGGTCAATCATGATTCGCTCCGTGTCGAACACGAAGGCGTACTGCTCGGTGCTCGTCGAGTTGCCGATGCGGGGGCCGACGACGTAGTCGTACTTGCGGCCGGTGGAGTTCACCAGTTGCACGAAGTTCGACATGTGGTAGTCGTCTTGGGTGCGGATCTCCTGGATCGCGACGACGTGGAACTGGCGGATGATCTCGGCGAGCGTATAGAAGACGCGCGTGTCCTCGGCCTTGCTCTTGCCGAAGACCTCGATGTTGAACGAAGCGATGCGGATCGTGGGGCCGTCGCCGAGCGGCGGGGCGGCGACCCCGGCAGTCGTCGGCTGCACGGCCGGCGCGGGCGTGACGGGCTGATAGCCGGCGCCGGCGTTCCAGGCGCTCGTGCCGGCGGCCAGCTGGCTCGCGGGCGGGACGGCGAGTTGGTTCAGGCCGCCGCCGCTGAGGAACATCCAGACCGCTGCGCCCATCCCGGCGAGCGTGACCAACGAAAGCATGCGTTGCACGGCCCTCTCCTTGGGCGCGATGGGTTTGCTGATGACGCGGCTGCTGTGCGCAGCGCTAAGCCGCAAGCGGTGGGAGAGTAGCGAACCGAGGCGGGCGGGGCTAGAGAGATGTGGGGCTCGCGGTAAACGTGCCGGACCCCTCGGCGGACCTCGGGGTGACAGGGTTCGGCTCGGGGTGAAACGGTTCGGCTATGGCCTACTGCCCACTGCCTACCGGCCACTTTCTTTCGCTGCTAGCTTCGCTAGATGGCCGAGTTCCGGAATGATCAGCCGCTGCATCGCCAGTCGCACGGCGGCCGTGGAGCCGGGCATCAGGAAGACCGCGGTGCGGTCGATCATGCCGGCCGTCGCGCGGCTGAGCATCGCGGCGGCGCCGATTTCCTCGAAGCTGAGCATGCGAAATAGTTCGCCGAAGCCGGGCAGCTCGCGGGTGAAGAGCCGGCCGACGGCGTCGGGCGTTTGGTCGCGCGGGGCGATTCCGGTGCCGCCGGTGATGAGGATCACGGCGACGCTGGGATGGACGACCAGCTCGCGGATCGCCATGTCCAGCTCGTCGGGCTCGTCA
The DNA here is from genome assembly GCA_036381635.1 of Lacipirellula sp. Lineage (GTDB taxonomy): Bacteria > Planctomycetota > Planctomycetia > Pirellulales > Lacipirellulaceae > Lacipirellula. The sequence continues at coordinate 10,691 of DASVCM010000241.1, read as the reverse complement.
GGAACGATCGTTCGCGCGGCGACGGCGTGCCCTGCCCCTTCGAGCAACTCGACGATCGTCGCCCCGCTCTTGTCGTCGGCCAGCGTGCGGGTGTCGCTCACCGTGACCACCGCGCAGACCACGCGTTGCGGGGCGTTTTGGCGATGTTCGCCTGGCGTCGGGCTTTGGTGGCGGTCCATGATGATTGTGCCGATTCGTGGTATCGTGACGGCTGGTCGGTCGGCGGACCAACTTCAAATGCCTTGGGTAATTCGGTCAGTATAATGGATGAAACCGAAGATCTACGAGCAAGCGTGCCTCAGCCGCGAGCTAACTGCTCGCCGGTGCAGCACGTTGGACTCTACTCCGCCGCTCCGGCGGGCGGTTAGCCCGCGGCTGATTTTCACGATACAGCGCATGCAACGACTTTGGATCAGCGTCGTCGCCTCGATACTTCTGAGCGCAGGCTCTGCGTCGCGCGCGGACGTCTATGAGTTGAAAGACGGCGGCCGGGTCGTTGGAACGACTGCTCCGCGAACCGAGGAGGGCGTCTACACTATCCGCACGGTCGAGGGCGCGGAGATCACGCTGGAGCGCGAGCTCGTCGAGCGGATCGTTCCCCAGGATGAAGCCGCGGTGGAGTATCTGCGCCGCAGCCGCACGATGCCCGACACCGCGGAGGCGCATCGCGAATTGGCCGAGTGGTGTCGCGAGCGGAAGCTGATCGAGCAGGCCGATCATCACCTGGCCCGCCTGGCGGAGCTTGATCCGAACGACGAGGAGGCGAAGCGCGCCCTGGGCTATCAGCGCGTCGGCAACCGCTGGCTCACGCGCGAGGAGTTGATGAAGGAGCGCGGCATGGTGCTCTATGAGGGCAAGTGGCGCACCAAACAAGACATCGCCATCCGCCAGCGAAAGGAAAGAGCCGAAGACACGAACGTCGACTGGTTCCACGACATTCGCCTGTGGCGCGGGTGGCTCGACAATCGCCGGCCGGAGCGCGTGGCCGAGGCGGAGGCCCTGCTCCGCGCGATCAACGACCCCAAGGCGGCGCCGGCGCTGGCCCGCGTCATGGAGGAGGAAGAGGATCGCGATGTGTTCGAGCTGCTGCTGGATGTGCTGGGGCCGTTGGAGCATCCCGTGGCGGTGCAGACGCTGGTCGCGTACACGCTCGATCCGGCCATGAAGACCGACATTCGGGATGAATGCCTCGATTACTTGATCAATCGCGACCGACCGGTGCAAATCATTCCCTATGTGCAGGCGCTGAAGAGTAAGAACAACAGGGTCGTCAACCTCGCGGGCTACGCCCTGGGCCGCATCGGCAATCCGGCGGCGGTCAGCCCGCTGATCGACGCCCTGGTCACCAAGCACAAATATCCGATCGACATGGGTCCCGAGATGAACGCGGGGTTCAACCCGCGCGGCGGCGGCGGGGGTTTGAACATCGGCGGCGGCGGGATCAAGATTATCGAGAAAGAGGAGTCGAATCAGCGCGTGCTGCAGGCGCTCGTTAAGCTTTCGGGGAAGCAGAACGTCAACCTCGAATACGACGAGCCGGCCTGGCGGGCGTGGTACGTCGATCAGCAGATGCGGCAGCGATACAACTCTCGCCGGGATAATTAGGTAGCCGCAAAAAGGCGCAAAAGACGCAAAAAGGAAGATAGAGAGAAAAGACGAGTCTCGACCAAATCATTCGTCATTCGCTCATTCGTCATTTCCCTTTTTGAGTCTCTTGTGCCTTTTTGCGGCCGTATACGTCTTCCGGAGGCATACATGGAGGCTTCAATGACGAAACCAACAGTGGCGATCATTGGAGCGAGCGCCGATCGCAGCAAGTATGGCAACAAGAGCGTGCGGGCGCATCTGGCGCAGGGGTATGACGTGTACCCGGTGAACCCCAAGGGAGGCGAAATCGAGGGGCTGAAGGCGTACCCGCGAGTGGCCGACGTTCCGGTCGACCATCTCACCCGGGTGAGTATGTATGTGCCGCCGGCCGTAGGGCTGTCGCTCATCGATGAGATCGCCGCGAAGGGCTGCGACGAGTTGTTTCTCAATCCGGGCAGTGAGAGCGACGAGTTGTTTCAGGCGGCCCTCGATCGCGGACTGAACCCGATCATCGCCTGCAGCATCGTCGACATCGGCGAAAGCCCGCGCAACTTCGACGATTGACGCACTTAGCCCCCGGTCACTGAGGCTTATGCAAAATGCCAGCGATCCAGCCCCAAAGGGGCGGCGGTCCATAGCCAGGGGCGCAAGCCCCTGGAACGAATCGAACGCGTCCCAGGAGCCCCAGCGGGGCGATGGTAGGCGTCGTTACCATCGCCCCGTTGGGGCTCCCATATTCTTGCGATTTGGAACCAGGGGCTCACGCCCCTGGCTATTAACCATCGCCGCGTTGCGGCTCCGATAGCCGTTGCATAACGCTCACTGGCCGGGGGCTAAATGGGTTAAGCGGGGGCCGCGGCTTGGGCTTTGCGGCGGGTTTGCCACCAGCTTTCCGCGACGGTCGCCAAGGCAATGCGGTCCTCCAGGTTCGGCCGGTGGATCGCCAGCAACAGCAGCGGCAGATACCACGCCACGTAAATGCCGCCGCCGTGGGCGTGCCAGAATTGGGCGCCGACCATCAGCGCCGCGGTGCAGCTAATGAGCGTGCCCAGATGCTTCCGCGGCGGCCAGGCGGCGAAGCTGATCGCCAACAGGAGGAAGGCGATGAGGATCGGCAGCCGATAATACGAGTTCCAAAAACCTTCGCGCCAGATGCCTTGCAGGTTCTCCGTCCGCGGCAGGCGAACGCCGAACATTTGCGTCAGGTGCGCAAAGAACCGGTCGGTCGAATCGGTCGTCAAGGCAAGCGTGAGGACGAGGACCGCAATCGCCAGCAGTACGCCGGTTAGGAATCGCTTGATGCCGCGGTCCCAGTAGAAGCTGCACCATAGCGGCAGCAGAAAAATCGGGTAGTAAATCGTTCCCGACGCCAGCCCAATCAGGACTCCCGCCGCCAGCGGCCGGCGATACAGGACGATCGCCCACACGAGGATCGACGCCGGCAGGGCGTGCTCGATATCGCCCGTGTAGAGCGCCGTGTACGGCAGCAGCAGGTACATCGCAGCGGCGGCAATGCCGGCCACCGCGTTGTCGAAGTGCCGGGCGCCCACGACGACCAGTCCCGAAACGATCAGCACGTGCGATAGAATCGCCATCACGCGGGCGGTGACTTCGCGAATGTGCTGTTGCTGCCGCTCACGCTCTTGCTGCGTATCGGGCGGGGTTTCGTCGGACTGCACGATGACCGTCTGTGTAGAAATCCGCGGCAGCAAGTACATCAGCCAATAGCCGGGCCCTTCGGTTTCGAACGTGTCCTCGGTTTCGCCGACGACGGGCTCCGCCTTCATTTCGGCGACGGGCCGCGCGGGCGAAATGTCGGCCGCGCTCGGCTTGCCGGTCACGACGTTCGCCATCAGGAAGAACAGCAGCGAGCTGCCAAGAAAGGTGAGGCCGGTGGCGTTGAGATTCGGCTCCAACAGCGGCCGGCGGACCATCATGTTGTCCATCAGCAATCGCGCCAGCAGCAACGCCCCGACGCCGAACAGCCATTGGAATCCCAGCTTCTGCATGTCCACGGCGTTCGCGCGGATGCCTTCGTTCTGAAAGCTGTACTCGACCAAGAGCAGCCCGGGGGCGAGCAGGATCAGCAGGAACAGATCGACGTTCCGCACGCTGAACACGCGGTTGAACTTGAAGAACAAGGCGAGCATGAGCAGCGACGAGAGGTAAGCCCAACTGGTGGGGTTCACCTTTTCGTACTGGAAGAGGATGTCGCTCATGCGGCGGGGGTTCGACCTTGAAACTGGGCGCGCCGGGGGGAAGCTAGCTCCGTTGTAGAATAAGCGGAAGCATGCAAAGTGCAAGCGGAGAAACGGCTTAGGACGCAAACCCGGCCCGCGGTCATTCCGAGCGGAGCGAAGAATCTTGCGTTACGACAATCTTGGCGCTAGATCCTTCGCTGCGCTCAGGATGACTTCGATTCTCAGGATAACAGTTGGCCGAGCGGCGCGGTGCGAAGCCGGTCGCGAGCCGCCTCGGCCCAGGGGCTCTCGGGCGCCAGGGCAAGAAACGTGCGGAAGTGCGCCTCGGCTTCTTCCGTGCGCTCGAGACGTTCAAGCGTATTGGCCAAGTGGAAGTGAACGTCGGCGAAGTCGGGGTGAAATCCCAGCGCCCCCTCGAACGTCGCAATAGCCAGTTCCAATTCGCCGGTCTCCGCCAGCACGCAGCCGAGCGCGGCGCGAGCTTCGACATACTCCTCATCCAGTTCCAGCGCCGCGTAATAGCGCTCGCGGGCGGCCGCGAGATCACCCGCACGGTAGAGAACGTCGGCCAATGAAAAGTTGACCTCAGCCGTCGGCCCGGCGGCCATCAGGAGCGTGCGATACGATTCGGCCGCGCGGTCGAGATGGCCTTCATCCTCCCAGTCGAGCGCGTCCTGCTGGAGCCGGTCGACCAGCGCGTGGATGGCGTGGCTGTCCTGCTCGGCGGCCGACGAGGCAATGACGGCGGGATGCGATGCGGCGAACCTTGCCATCGAGATGATGGCGTGAGTGGGCTCGTCATCGTCGTCGCGCGGCTCGAAGTCGAGCAGCAACTGCCCGCCGGGCTCCGCCAGCTCGTCGCCGCGGCGCAAAAACAGCCGGCGGCCTTCGATCACCAGCGCCGGCTCGGCCAGCGGCCGCTCAACATCCGGAAGCAAGCGCGAAAGTTCGGCGAGACGGCGATCGATCGTTCGCAGCGAACAACCGGCTGCAAGCAATTGCGCCAGGCGGCGGGCGATCGCCACCTCTTTGAAGTCGAAGTACGGCAGCCGGCGGACGACCTTCACCGCGTGCAGCGCCCCTTGCCGATGCCAGCGGCGAATCGCGGCGACCGGCACGCGCAACAGCTCGGCGAGCATCGCCGGCGTATACAGACTGCGCACCGCCGTCGCGGCGGCGTCATCCGGCGGAGATTGGAAGCGATCGACAGCCATGTCAAGAATAGTCCTGGAGCGAGTCAATTCCTGAGTCTCAGGGATGTGACTAGCCGTGTCAACCAAACGAGCCCATGGGAAGCCTGTCACCCCGAGAGCCTGTCCTGAGGTCTACCGAAGGATCCGCCGAGGGATCGGCTAAATTCCTCGGCGGACCTCGGAAGGACATTATCGCGGCTCTCGCCTATTGTCCTAATACTCGACTGGCGACGAAACGAAAACAGCCCCGACCAAGTCCCGCCAAGACGAGGCGGACCCGCGGTGGCGGGCTTGGTCGGGGCTGCTCGCGTTCACATCGTACTCGTGCGAGAAATGCTCAACCCTCTGCCGACGGCTGCTCCACCGTCGCGAGGTTATTGACAGCACGGCTCGACCGGGATCTTCATCACCACCGTCCGCGGCACGCGCACCGTGTAGGTGACCGGAACTTTCTTGCAGACGACGCGCGGCTGCTGAACCGTCTCGACCTGCTCGACGATCTTGCAGACCCGGACCTGGATCGGCTCGACCCGCTCTTCCTGGACCCACTTGCAGGTGGTCACCGGAATCTGGCGGACGTGCTCCTCGGTCACCATCTTGCACACCCGCACCGGCACGTGCTTCTCGACGCGCTCGACGACCTGCTTGTAGGTGGTCACGGGAACCTGGCGGACATGCTCTTCGGCGACCATGCGGCACGTCCGCACGGGGACCTTGCGAACCATCTCCTGCGGCACCTGACGGCAAACCGTCACCGGAATCTTCTGCACGACTTCCTGCGGGCAGTACGTCGTCACCGGGTACTGCTGGGCCACAAGGTTCGGCTTCCAGACGCGCTGCACCACTTGCTGCGGCGGCGGCACGACGTTGCCCCACACGAGGCCCGGCCGCTGCACCGTGACGGCGCCGCTCACTGGGTCGGCAATCGTGGAGGCCGGAACCCACGTCAGCCCGCGGCGGGTCGCCGGCGGCTGGACGCAGACCACTTGGTCAACGTAACAGCCCTGATCGACCATGCGGGTTTCATAGCGCGTGACCGGCTGCATCACGGTGTACCGCCGCTCCTGCTCGATCGTCTCGTTGACCGGCCGCATGACGGTGTAGCGCTCTTCGCGCTCCGAGGTTTCCCACACCGGCCGCTGGACGGTGTACCGCTCTTCGCGGGTCGACGTCTCGGCGACAGTGCGGACCACGTTGTAGCTGCAGTCGCGCATCTGCGTCTCGTAGACCGGCTTTTGGACGGTGTAGCGCTCTTCGCGCATGCTCGTCTCGGTCACGGGGCGCGAAACCATGTACCGGCGCTCACGCTGCTCGGTTTCCCACACCGGGACCTTGCGCGTGACCTGCACCTGGTCGTAGACGGTTTCCTGCTCCAGCCGGTAAGCGGTCACCTGCCGCTCTTCGTAGACCGTCTGGCACTCGAGACGATAGGTTTCGCCGCAACATTGCGCCAACGCCGGCGCGGGCGAAGACGCGAGCGGCACGACGGCCGCGAGCGCCACTTTGAGTGCGTTACCAAGGGACTTCATAGTTCACCCCAACGAATGTTCCTGTGAGAAGATGCCGTAGCGCGCGTGGAGCACACGCAAGACTCGCGCCGACATTCCCCCTACTGAGTCTTGCGGACAAACGCGCACCGGGCAAATGACTGCACTTTAAAAAATCCGCTAGCAAATGAGTAACCGGCAGACGCGCCAACCCTTACATGCGGGCTAGCTATGCGCTGCTATCTACATCCGAGCGGTTTCCCCCGGGGCGTTCAATGGGAAACGCGTGGCGTAAGAACAAAAGGCGGCGGGCCGCGATGGCGCAATCACCATAGACGGCGCGGCTTAGCTAATGAGAATAACCCGCACAATCGACAAGCCCGGAACGATGGCAGCGCATCCACCGTCATCCTGAGCGGAGCGAAGGATCTAGCGGCGGCGCCAGGTTCTTCGCTTCGCTCAGAATGACTTGAACGTCGGCCCTTATTTAGCGGCCCGCTGCTTCACCTTCTCCAGGGTACGCTCGGCGGCCTCGACGAGTTCACCAGGTACAGGCGCGGGCTCTTTCATGGCCGGCGCCGCCTTGATGAAAGTTTCGAGAGCCGTCTGCAGCACGGCGAACTCGCCGCGCGGCGTGTCGGGATTTTCCAGCAGCCGGTCAATCGCCGTGAGCGCGCTGTTGATGATCGTGTTACGCTTGAACGCCTTTTGCCCGGCGAGCTGCTCGTCGGTCACTTGCTCAGTCAGCGGCTTCTCGCCTGAGACGCTCGCGGCGATCGACTCAGGATCAAGCATCTCGGCGACGGCCCGCGCGGCGCCCGGCGCCCCGGCGCGGGCCAGGCCGACGGCGGCGTTGAACCGGGCGTCGGTGTAAGGGTCGTCGGCCAACTCCTGCAGCTTGGCGATGAGCTCGGCATTGTCGGCAGAGCTGGCGGCGACTACGCCCAGCGCGAACGCCGTCTCCGAGCGGATCAGCTCATCTTGATCGTCCGCCAGTTCCAACAGTGCAGCGACCAGCTCGTCCCGCGTGGCGGTTTGCTTCTTCTCGGCCAACCCGTCCATCAGCACGGCGATCGCGTTGATCGCCCGCCGGCGAACATCGCGCTCCGGATCGCTTTGGGCCGCCTTGATGAGCACCGGCAGCCCGTCGTCCACATGAAATTCGCCCAGGGCCGTCACCAGGAAGATCCGCATCGTGACTTCCGCTTCGGCGGTCGAGCCGGCTTCGATCATCTCATCGAGATACGCCGCCAGCTTTTGGGCGAGCTCCTGGTTGGTCTTCAGCTCCGGATATCGCTCCGGCAGCCGGAGCATGTCGGCCAGCTCTTTGGCCTGCTGGAACCGGGCCTGATTCGACGAGCGCAGCGCGGCGACAATCGCGTCCGGATCCTGCTCGCCGCTCCGCGCGAGCGACTCGATGCCGAACCAGATCAGCACGACCACGGCGACGATCAGCGCCGGGATGACGAACAACTGGATAATGAACCGAGCGCTGGGCGGCTCGACTGGCGGCAGCAGCTCGTCGGAAGTTACCGGCGGCCGCGGCGGCTGACCGTGAGGCCCGGGGCCGCCCTGCGAAGACTCACTCTCGGGAGGTATGCTGGATGACATGCGCGAAACGCTAACAGAAGTTTGTTAACAGTAGGTCGCAAAGGACGCAAAGAGGATTGCTCTCAGCATCTTTAATTCTTTGCGGCCTTTGCGACCTTGTGTTAGCTCTCCCTCATTGTGCCCTTGATGTGACGCGAATTCGTTAATGTATCACTTGCCGCTCACGCTCGAAACGCCTGCGGAGAACCTGGCGCTGGACGAGGCGCTGCTCGAAGCGGCGGTCACGGGCGAGCTGCCCGGCGAGGTGCTTCGCGTGTGGGAACCCGCGGAGTATTTTGTGGTGCTCGGCCGGTCGTCGGCGGCGGCGGAAGTGCGGCTGGACGCCTGCACCGCCGACGGCCTGCCGGTGCTGCGGCGGCCCAGCGGCGGGGCGACCGTCGCCGCCGGACCGGGGTGCCTGATGTACGCTCTGGTGCTGGACCTGGACCGCGTGGCGGAGCTGCGGCACGTCGATCGGGCGCATCAATTCGTCCTAGGGCGAATGGCCGCGGCGCTGGCCAGCGTGGTCCCGGGCGTCGCCGTGTTCGGCACGAGCGATCTGGCGATTCCTGCCTCACTCAATGGCTCACCGCCGCGGAAGTTCTCGGGGAACAGCCTGAGGCTGAAGCGCAACCGGCTGCTCTACCACGGCACGATCCTGTACGATTTCCCGCTTGAGCAGTTAGAACGCTGGCTCGATCGCCCCGCGCGGCAGCCGGAGTACCGACAAGCGCGGAGACATGCAGAGTTCGTCACCAATCTGAGCGTCGGCCGCGATGATCTCACGGCTTCGCTGGTGAACGAATGGAACGCGACCGAAGTACTCACCCGATGGCCGCGCGAACGAACCGCGGAGTTGGCAGCGTGTCGATACTCCGTACTTGATTGGTAGTTCGGTAGATAGCCCGGCCATCCTGGCCGGGCGCCGAGCCAGGATGGCTCGGCTATATAGGATCTGAAATGCATCGTCGACCACTCCTAGAAATGCTCGATCGCTACGCCGCTCGCTATCCGGACGAGTGCGATGTGGCTGAGCGGATTCGCCGGCTCGTCGTCGACCATGCCGACTGCTTCGACCGCGTTTGCCGACCGGGGCATGTCACCGCGTCGTCGTGGGTGACGACGCCCGAGCGGGACCGCGTGCTGTTGGTGCATCACCGCAAGCTCGACCGCTGGCTGCAGCCGGGCGGGCATGCCGACGGGCAAGCGGACATCCCCGCCGCCGCCCTCCGCGAAGCCGTCGAGGAAACCGGCCTGGGCCGCTTGCGGCTTAGCGACGACCTGGCCGCGGTCACGCCGCTGGACCTCGACGTCCACATCATCCCCGCGCGGTACGACGCCGAGGGCGCGCTTGTCGAAGACGCCCACGAGCACCACGACGTGCGATTTCTGGTGATCGCCGAGGGGGACCTCACGCCGCACGTGAGCGATGAGTCGCACGACGTGCGGTGGTTTACCGCCGAAGAACTGCTCGCGACGACCGACGAGGAGAGCGTCCTCCGTATGTGGCGAAAAGCAGTGGGTAGTCGGTAGGGGGTAGCGGTAGTAGCCGCGAGCTAACAGCTCGCCGGAGCGGTGCGTTTGACGCTGACCGCGGAGTCCACTCCACCGCACCGGCGGGCTGTTAGCCCGCGGCTAAGGGAGCGTTTGAATCGAAAGCTCGCCCTCCCTTCCCGCCCCGCTTGCTGCTATGGTATTTGCAGCCGATTTGCCGTCATCCGCAGGAGCATGATTGATGACCACTACGCCGTTTGGCGCCCAGAAGATCCGCCGCAAGGACCTCCCCGAGGGGGAGTCGCTGTGCGAGTACTGCACGGCCAAGTGCTGCCGGTACTTTGCCCTGCCGATGGACGCGCCGGAGACGTTCGAGGAGTTCGAATATCTCCGCTGGTTCCTCCTCCACGAACGGGCGAGCGTCTTCAAAGAAGACGGCGATTGGTACATCCTGGTTCACACTGTCTGCAAGCACCTGCAGGCGGACAACCGCTGCGGCATTTACGAAACCCGCCCGCAGATCTGCCGCGACTACACGACCGACAACTGCGAGTACGACGACTCGTGGACATACGAGTTCTATCTCGAAACGCCTGAGCAGGCGTGGGAGTACGAAGAGGCGATCCTCCAGGAAGAAGTCGGCGGCGGCTCGATCCGCAGCCGGCGGCCGAACCCGCTGGCGATCCTTTAGCTAAGCTGAAGAGTTAACCGCGGATCACGCGGATTCCGCGGATGGGGAATACATAGCCGCAAAAAGGCGCAAGAACCGCAAAAAGGAAATGCATTGAATCCTTACTCTTTGCGACTTTTGCGCCTTTTTGCGGCTGTCTTCTATCCGCGATATCCGCGCAATCCGCGGTCGACTTTTGCATCTTGAATATGGCTCTGATTCAGCCCCGCACATTAAAAGGTTTCCGCGATTATCTGCCCGAGGCAATGATGCCTCGCGAGTGGATTATCGATACGGCGCGGCGGGTCTACCGCTCGTACGGATTCCGGCCGATTGACACGCCGGCGCTTGAGTATCTTGAGATCCTCACGGGCAAAGGGAGCGACGAGACCGACAAGCAGCTCTACCGGTTCAAGGACCACGGCGGCCGCGATGTCGGTTTGCGGTTCGATCTTACCGTGCCGCTGGC
>DASVCM010000240.1:0-2123 GCA_036381635.1 Lacipirellula sp. | reverse complement strand
TGCGACCTCTTCAAGCTGCTCCGCCCCGATGACCAGCACCTTCGCTTCATGATGCTGCAAGAACTGAGACAACTGGAAAAAGCTCATCCCCAACAACGGATACAACAGCAGCGGCAGCACCGCAATGAGAAACAACGTCCGTCGATCGCGCAACTGGTCGCGCATCTCGCGGAGGTAGATCAGCTTGACGTTCTTCCACTGCATATCGTTTCAGAGATTAACCACCAAATACACGAAATACGCGAAAGAGAATGCAGCCGATGCTAGATGCTAGATGCTGGATCTAGAGTCGGAGGTTGCTCACCATGATCGAGCATCCAGCATCATCTCCTCCATCCGCGATCTCGTCCCTCTCCCTTTCGCGTGTTTCGTGTGTTTCGTGGTTAATACAACTTCCCGTGCCTAAGCAATCGCCGGCCGCCGCTCGCTCTTGCGGATCAGATCAAAGAAGATCTCTTCCAAATCCGGCTGCCCATACCGCTCGCGGAGCTCGCCGATTGTGCCTTCGGCGAGCATCCGGCCGTGGTGAACGATCGCAATCCGATCGCACAGCCGCTCCGCCTCGCGCATGATGTGCGTTGAGAATACGATGCATTTGCCTTGCTCGCGCAGTTCGGCCACCGCTTCGAGCAGCGAGCGGGCCACGAGTACGTCGAGCCCGTTGGTCGCCTCGTCGAAGATCAGCACCGGCGGATCGTGCACGATCGCCCGGGCGATCGACACCTTCTGCTTCATGCCGGTCGACATCTTCGCGCCCAAGAGGTCGCGAATCTCCTGCATCTGCAGCCGGTCGAACAACAGCTCCATCCGCTCGCGGAGCCGCTCCTCGGGCATGCCGTACAGGCGGCCGAAGTACTCGACCATTTCCCACGCGGTCATGCGGTCGTAGACCGCCGTATTGGCCGACATGAAGCCGATCGTCTGCCGCACCAACGTCGGCTGCGTGACGACGTCGAATCCGTTGATTAGCGCCGTGCCGCTGGTGGGCTGGAGGACCGTGCTCAAAATCCGTAGCGCCGTCGTCTTGCCGGCGCCATTGGGACCGAGCAGGCCGTAGACCTCGCCGCTCTTGGCAGTGAACGACAACCCGTCGAGCGCCACGAACGGTCCGCGATGCAAGTCGGCGTAGACCTTCGTCAACTGGCGGGCTTCAATCATGGCAGGCGGATTCAGCGTGCGGGCGTCATTCTGAGCGAGCAGATCATCGTTCTGAGCGGAGCGAAGAATCTAAACGCACGCCAGTTCCTTCGCTTCGCTCAGGATGACTCGCCCGGCCAGGATGGCCGGGCTATCTACCCCGCGCCAGGATGGCCGGGCTATCTATCCTCGGCGGCTATTCTAGAAGGATATCCGCGGTCGGCGCGGCTGTCGACGCAAGTCGCCGCACCATCTCAGCTTACGATGGGCAGCGGGTGCAGGTTGTGGCGACTTTGCGGGTGAATCGCCTTCGCTTCGCCGGCTTCGTCGATCAACTCGTAAAACACATTTCGCTGGCGCGGAATGTAGCCGAGCTCCGAGATGGCGCTGCGAATTTCTCCCAGCGACAGGTGATGCACCGTCCCCGCCTCGGCGACGACATTTTCCTCGATCATCAGCGAACCCATGTCGTTGGCGCCATAGAGCAAGGCAAGCTGCCCCACCTTGCGGCCCTGGGTCACCCAGCTCGATTGGATGTTGGCAAAGTTGTCGAGGTAAAGCCGCGCGACCGCATTCGTCTTGAGATATTCGAACGAACCCGCCGACGGCACGTGGGCCATGTCCGTATGCTCGGGCTGGAACGTCCAGCAAATGAAGGCCGTGAACCCGCCCGTCTCGTCCTGCACCTGGCGCAATCGTTCCAAATGCTCAATCCGCTCGGCGAGCGTTTCGATGTGGCCGAACATCATCGTTGCCGTGCTGCGGCCGCCGAGCTCGTGCCAGACGCGGTTTACGTTGAGCCAATCGTCGGTCATCACCTTGCCGCGAGTCATCGCGGCGCGCACGCGATCGACGAGAATCTCCGCCCCGCCGCCCGGCAGGCTGCCCAGGCCCGCCGCCTTTAACCGCTCCAACACCGACTGTAGCGGCAGCTTCGAGACCTTCGTGAAGTGATGAATCTCCGGCGGGCTGAAGCCGTGGATGTT
>DASVCM010000239.1:0-2904 GCA_036381635.1 Lacipirellula sp. | reverse complement strand
GCTTCCTCGGGATGGTCGAATATCCACTCGATCGCCGATGCGACCGCGGCGACATCCTGAGAAGGCACGCAAATGCCACAGCCGTTCCCCTCGACGATCTCTCTGAAGCGAGGGAAATCGGCGGCGATGACCGGAATACCCGCCGCCATGTACTCGAACAGCTTGACCGGCTGGGATTCGAGGAACGTCCGCAAAGGACGAAAGAGCACGAGCCCGACGCGCGACTCGTGCAGTAATTGGCGAACTCCTTCACGATTCTGGTAGCCCCGGTACTCGACCCGGGCCCATCCCCCCGACTCGCGCATTCTGGCCATCAGCGATCGGGACTCCGGAATGCCGGCGATGAGAAATCGGAGTTCAGGAAATCGGTCGATGCTTCCCACGGCCTCGACCATCTCGAAGGCGCAACGATCCGCGGTCAAACCTCCGACGTAGGCGACGCCCCACCGGGGATCTCGCGGCGCCTCACCCTCTTCCGGAAACTCCGACTTGAGCGCGAAGTTCTGAACGAGCGCGACGCGATCCTTTGGAAAGCGCTGCGCGATCGTCGGCGTCGCCGCCACGATGCCCGACAGGGCGCGAGCGCCGATCCATTCCAAGGCGCTGGCCGACACCGAGAGGGGCTCTCGCAATGCGCGCGGAATCCACGGTTTGACGAGAATGTCGCGCGGCACGTCCTCGTGCACGTCGTAGATGACGTGCTTTCCGAACGCCCGCAGAAAAAGCCCTAAAGGAAGAAGCTCAGGATCGTGGAAATGATAGACGTCCGCCTTCCGCTGCAGGCCCGCGAAAACGACCTCGAGCGGTGCCACCAGCATGCGACCGATACGGCCTGGGCGACGCGCGACGCCGACGATTTCGACGCCTTCCCGAATAACGTCGACGCCGGTCCGCTTACCGCACTCGTCGCTAGGCACGATGAAGCTGACCTTGTAACCCGCGCGCGCCAGACTGATACACTCCTTCCAGAAGATGCGCCGGTCGTCCGCATAGTGAGCCGATGAGAGATGAACCACCCTGATGTCGCGAGGTGCCCGGCTCTTCATTGCTGCACGCTTTCGAGTAGCCTGTCCCGGTGACGAGGGGCCTCCATTACGCCCTGAGGGAGAGACGCTTTGTTTCCGCTCCGCTGTAATCCGGGGCCGGCCTCGTCTCGTCGCATCGGCAGCGCAGACGAGCCGGCGGCGACGGTCGCGGAACGGAGTCGCCCGTCCCCAGCGAGCTCTCCTTCACGAAACCGCGTTGCGAAGATGCCGCGCAGGGCTGCGATGTCCGTCGCTGCGCAACTCCGGCGTTTTCTTTGTTTTTCTGGCCTCTCTTTCATCGGCTCGGCCTTCACAGAAAACGCGACGGTCGAGCGCATGATGCCGCAACGACGGCAATCGTCCAAACGGAAAAAGAAATAGCCGATCTTTCGCCTAAAATACGCAGGCGAAAGATCGGCCAAGTAGAATCAGGAGCTCTTGGCGCCGATCGTGTGCGACGCCGAGCCGATCAGACCCAGATCAGATCGGTGCCGACATGGACCGTGCCTGGGGTGACATGCTGCAGCGTGACGAGTTGCTGCAGGGTGCCGCTCTGTGCCGGGTCGACCATGACGATCGTGCCGTCGCTCCCGTCCGAGATCAGTTCGATCACCCCGTCGGAGACCGGGTCCGTACCATCGTAGCCACCCGCTTTCACGAGCGGCCTCAGGTCGAGAAGGTCCTCGTCCGCATGGAAGTCGGTGATTTTGGAACCGTTTCCCACCGACGAAAACGAGAAGATGTCGTTCCCGGTGCCGCCGGTGAGAGTGTCCCCGCCCCTTCCCGCTCGAAGGATGTCGTTGCCGGCCCCTCCGTCGATCGTGTCTTTGCCCCACGTGCTCGCAGTGATGAGGTTGTCGAGCGGGTTCCCGGAAGCGTAATGACTCGACGAGCCGCTGAGGTTCAGGTTCTCGACATTGTCGGTCAGCTTGAACTTGGCGGCGGCGGTTATAACCGTATCGATGCCGCCGCCGGCGTGTTCGATGACGCGATCGCCGCTTCTCGCATCGACCATATAGGTGTCATCGCCGCCTCCTCCGATCATCGTGTCGGAGCCGCGCTTCCCGTCGAGGTAATCGTTACCCGCCGTGCCATTGAGGGTGTCAGCCCTTCCCCCTCCGGAGATCGTCTTGGTCCAGGCGCCGCTCACCGGCAGATCGAACGGTTCGATCGTGGGGATCGGCTCCGGCGTGGGGGACGGCTCCGGCGCGGGGGATGGCGTCGGGGTTTGCGAGCTCGAGGTCTCGTAGGAGCCGAGGTCGTAGCCGCCGCCCTGCGGGCGGGCGCGGCCCTCGAGGTCGCTCGCGACGTCGGTCTTGATGCCGGCGTCGATCGCCGGCGAGTCCGGGGCGAGACGGTAGTCGCCGCCGCCGTCGGGCCGGTAGTTCACGAACTTCGGATCGGCGGCGATCGTCTCGGTCGCCGTCAGCCCGTTCTGCAGGCGCCAGTTGGTGCCGTTCTGGTAGACGAGGTTGTGGGTGTAGACGTTGTGGGTGCCGGTCGCGCCGTACTCGATGATGCCGTAGTTGCTGTTGTCGTAGACGATGTTGTTGGCGACCGTGACGTAGTCGGCAGGGCCGCTGGAATTGTAGTTGTCGCCGCCTCCGACCGAGATGCCGCCGCTGTCGTTGTTGAAGACGGTATTGTTGAGGATGTCGACGTTGCGGGCGTCGCGCCAGAGCGCGATGCCCCAGCCGGAGGCGCCGTACACGACGTTGTTGGCCACCGTGCCGGAGGTGTTCTGATAGATGCCCTGGACGGTGTTGACGTTGCCCGGGCCGATGTCGTGGACGACGTTGCCGATGAGGTCGATGTTGGTGCCGCCGTAGTAGCTGTCGCCCTCGATCCCGGCGCCGCCGGCGCCGCCCGGATTGGTGGT
>DASVCM010000238.1:0-4978 GCA_036381635.1 Lacipirellula sp. | reverse complement strand
GCTATTCAGGCAGGTCAGATTGTGTTAGCAACCGGTTCGAGTCCAATCGTGCCGAAGCCTTGGCGTTTGCTCGGAGACCGCATTCTGACGTCTGATACGCTCTTTGAGCAGGAGGATCTGCCGCTCCGCATGGCGGTGATTGGCCTTGGTCCGCTGGGGGTGGAGATTGCGCAGGCACTGGCGCGACTCGGCATCGATGTCCACGCCTTCGGCGCCGGCAAACTGATCGCGGGGATCTCGGACGAAAAGGTGGCCGAGGCAGCGCGGGATAACCTCGCGAAGGAATTTGCCATACATCTCGATGCTCGGGCTGAAGTCGCCGAAGCGGGCAGCGGCGTCGAGGTGCGATGGGCGGGGGGGAGCGTCATCGTCGAGAAGGTCATCGCGGCGGTAGGCCGACGCCCGAATGTAGAGGGTCTGGGGCTTGAGACGCTCGGAGTGCCGCTCGACGAGAACGGCATACCCGAAGTCGACCCGATGACGATGCGAATTGGCGACACGCCAGTCCTACTGGCCGGGGATGCCAACGGGGATAAACCATTGTTACACGAGGCGGCCGACGAGGGCCACATCGCGGGTCTCAATGCAACCAGCAAGGATCCTATCCATCTGCCCAGGCGCACGCCGCTTAGCATTGTGTTCTCCGATCCCGAGATCGCTTCCGTTGGGCAGAGGGCGAAAGACCTTGATTCGGAAACCACTTTGGTCGGCGAGGCGAGCTTTGCCGCCCAGGGCCGCGCCCGAATACTGCAGGAAAACCGCGGGCTGCTCCGGCTCTATGCGACGCGCCGCGACGGACGCTTGCTCGGCGCTGAGATGGCGATACCGGCGGCCGAGCACATAGGCCATCTCCTGGCATTGGCGATCGGCCAGGAGCTCACGGTACATGATCTGCTTCGGATGCCGTTTTATCATCCCACCCTCGAAGAAGGATTGCGCCCGGCTCTTCGCACCATTGCACGCGAGCTGCCGCCCTGTGCGCCGTCCGATCTCGCGGGCTGTGGACCATTGGAGGCCGAGGCGCTGGATTAGAAGAAGAAAGCCATCGCGCAGAATCGCGGTTGTCATAAGGTCGTCAAACCATCACGAAGGAGAAAGCCATGAAGAAATTCATCAATGCCCGAATCTACCGCCAGCACGATGAAGCCAACGAGATCCTCGTCGATGAGGGCGTCATCAAGCAAATCGGCAAGCATCTGTCAGAGGCAGACGATGAAATCGACCTGCTGGGCCATCTGGTTGTGCCCCCATATGTGGACCCACACCTGCACTTGGACTACGTGTACACCGGTCGCGACGAAGGCGCCGCCAGCTCATCGGGCACGCTGTTCGAAGGCATTCAGCGCTGGCACGAGGTTAAGAAGACCCAGACGCTAGAAGACGCCCGGGAACGTGCATTGAAGGGGATCCAGGAAGAGGTTTCTCAGGGCGTTCAGTTCATCCGCACGCACATCGACGTGGATGATCCCAAGCTGACCGGCCTGAAGGCGATGCTGGAAATCCGCGAACAGCTCAAGGATAACGTCACCATCCAGATCGTCGCCTTTCCGCAGGAGGGCATGTACGCCTACAAGGGCGGCGACGAGATGATCGAGGCGGCGCTGAAGATGGGGGCCGACTGCGTCGGCGGCATTCCGCACTTCGAGTGGGCCCGCGAGTTCGGCGAAAAGTCAGTCCACAAGACCGTCGAGCTGGCCGACAAGTACGGCAAGTTGATCGACGTGCATTGCGACGAGACCGATGACGCGATGAGTCGCTTCGTCGAGCTACTGAACGCCCTGGTGATGATCGAAGACATCGGCCCTCGATCGACCGCTAGTCACACTTGTTCGTTCGGCTCGGCGGACAATTCCTATGCCTTCCGGATGATGGGACTGTTCCAAAAGTCGAGGCTGAATTTCATCGCCAATCCCACGGAGAACGCCTATCTGCAGGGCCGCCAGGACACTTATCCCAAGCGACGCGGCCTGACGCGGGTAAAAGAAATGTGGGAGAGCGGCATTAATGTCTGTTTTGGCCAGGATTCAATCAACGACCCTTGGTATCCCGTCGGCAACGGCAACATGATGAACATCCTCGACAACGGCATTCACCTGGCGCATACCATGTCGCTCGACGAGCTGGACAGGTGCCTGGACCTGATTACCTACAACGGGGCGAAGACGCTGAACGTCGAGGACCAGTACGGCATCGAAGAGGGCAAGCCGGCCAACTTCCTGGTGCTGGACGCAGATTCGCCGTTCGAGGCCGTGCGCCAGCGCGCCGAGTGTTTGGCGTCCGTCCGGAACGGCGAGTATCTGTTCAAAAAGCCAGAGCCGAGCTTTGAGGTGGAGTTGGATCTATTCAGAAGCACGCGATTAGCTTTTGCTTGAGTGGGAGCGAGCTCTCGCACGTCTCAAAGCTGAAGCTTGCGGCGATTGATCCCTGTCTGAAAGTGCAACTACAGGGGTTGTACACGCGGTGCACGCACACGAGTTCAAAGAAACAAGGAGGAATTGGGTGGACCGCCAATGATAGAATCCTTCCAATGGGCGGTGCACCGGTCGACCGACCTCTGGCCTTATCTGGTGATGGCCCTCGACATTGCCATCTCCCTAGCGGCATCGGTCCATGCAGTTCTTTACAAGCGCGATTCGCGCGCCGCTGTTGCGTGGGTAGGGCTTATCTGGCTAGCGCCATTCCTCGGAGCGCTGCTCTATGTACTGTTTGGCATCAACCGCATCCGGCGACGCGCGCGTTCGCTTCGTCCGAATCATTACCAACCTGACTTGCCGCCAAACGCTTTTGCTTGCTCTGCGCACGAAGTAGGTGAATTCGACCCGGAGACTGCGCACCTGACGCCACTCGCGGAGATCGTTTCGTCGGCGACGGGCAAGCCTCTCCTAACAGGCAACCGCGTCACAACCCTTCACAACGGCGACGAGGCATACGCCGCTATGATCGAAGCGATTGATGATGCTAAAGACTCGGTTCTGCTTAGTACGTATATTTTCGACAATGATACTGCCGGCAATCTCTTCCTGAATGCATTCGGGCGCGCCGTCGCGCGCGGAGTCGAGGTCCGCGTCCTGATCGACGACCTTGGGTCTCGTTATAGTTGGCCCTCAATACTTCGGCCGTTACGCCATGTCGGAGTGCGCGTGGGGCGTTTTCTGCCGAAGCTAATCCCGGTGTGGTCTCGATTCGCCAACTTGCGTAACCACCGAAAAGTGATGGTTGTGGATGGCCGGATTGGCTTCACCGGCGGGATGAACATCCGCGAGGGCTGTCTCCTGCAGCTCCGTGGACGCAACCAAGTGCGTGATCTGCACTTCCTCGTCGAAGGCCCGGCAGTGGCCCAACTTCAACAAGTATTGGTGGATGACTGGGCATTCGCCACGGGCGAGCTATTGGAAGGAGAGCGGTGGTTTCCCAAACTGCAGCCGGGCGGGAAGGCCTTGGCACGGGGCATTGCCGACGGCCCCGACGAGAACTTTGAGCGCCTCCGCCTCACTCTTCTGGGAGCCATCGCCTGCGCGCGTCATTCGATCACGATTCTTACGCCGTACTTCCTACCCGACTCGGCCCTGATCACCAGTCTCAACGTCGCGGCGATGCGGAAAGTCGACGTCAACATTGTGCTACCCGCGAAGAGCAATCTTCGCGTCGTGCAGTGGGCCTCGACAGCACAACTCTGGCAGGTGCTCCAGCGCGGTTGTCGTGTTTGGCTTTCGCCGCCGCCGTTCGATCATACGAAGCTGATGGTGGTCGATGGAGCTTGGACGCTCATCGGCTCGTCCAACTGGGACCCGCGCAGCCTGCGGCTGAACTTCGAATTCGACTTAGAGTGCTACGATCGTGAACTTGCGACATCCCTTCAACAAGAGGTGCTTGCGGAGCGGCTACGTGAAGCTCGGCCTGTGACCATGGCGGACGTCGATGGCCGAGCCATTGTTGTGAGGATTCGTGACGGCCTGGCGCGATTGCTGTCGCCTTATCTCTGACACCTGAATGCAAATCGAGATGGCGATCTGCCGTTTGGACGCCAATACCGGCGTCGTCGCGCCGCGCTTGCTCGAAGGCAGGAGCTTTGGACAGCTAGTTGTCGGTGTTAGTGAGAAATCGGTCCCAAGCCATGGATGAGGCGTGATGCCCGGAGCTGGACCGCTGGATCGGCAACCACGCGGCGAATTCGCCACAATGACAGAGCGTTGGCTGGCTGCCTGAAGAACACTAAGCAGCCTGAACGTCGTTCAACCCGGCCGCCGCGAAAATTGCCAGGGCTGCCATCGAAGTAAAGATTGCCAGCACAGCGCCGGCGCCGAGCCACTGCGCAATGACGCCGAAGACGCCGCCGGCGAGCAGGATCAGACCGACCACTGAATTACTAAGTGCGGTGTACGTTGCGCGGTTGTCGCGGTCCGCCATGTCGACGACGTGCACCGAACGCCCAAGCCGCACGCCCTGGTGCGCAATCATGAGCACGAACAACAGCGCCGGCAGCAATGACGCGTCCGCCAGCTTGGTCGGCATTGTCAGTGCAACGAAGGAAGCAACCGCGTTCGCCAGCGCGGCGAGCGTCGCCGCGAGCATCAGCACGAGACGGCTCGATCTATCGGAGAACCGCCCCCAGACGTAGGTGCTGGACAGATGCGCCGCCGACGCCGCGATCATGAAGGATCCCAGCGTGCCGAGGCCGCTGGCTGCACGATCGCCGCTGAGTGCGATATAGAACGGCGGCGCCAATGCAGTCGACAGCAATAATGTACGCGTCACGATGAGTCGGCGCAGTTGTGCGTCGCTGCGCAGCAGGTCGAGTTGCGAGATGACCGCGGCCAGACCGTTGATGCCGCCTGCGGTCGCACCGGGTTCTTCCCGAATCAATCCGAAGACGAACGCAGCCAGCAGCCAGCAGGCGCCGCCGAGTACTACAATGCGGGCGACGACCGGCGCCGTGAGCGGGATCCAGCCGATTGAATAGCCGACCGCCAATATCAGC
>DASVCM010000237.1:0-6594 GCA_036381635.1 Lacipirellula sp. | reverse complement strand
GCTATTAGCTATTAGCCAGAAAGGGAGGTTAGCCAATCTTCTGGCTAACAGCTAACAGCTAATAGCTAACAGCCTAGAAGTTCAGGAAGTATTCCGGGATCGCGATGATGTATTTCAAGTTAAAGACCCACCGCAGCACCATCTTGATGGGGAGCGAGGCCATAAACAGCATGAGGTTCGCCATGAGCATGAAGCGGATCAGTCCCATGCGCTGGAAGTAACCGCGGAGGAACGTGAGCGCCATGATCGGCGGCAAGGCAATGAAGTAGCCTAGGGTGAGCAGGATGCCGGGCGCCTCGCGGAGCATGATGTAACCGAACTGCTCGGCCCCGCTGCTGCCGCTGGCGGCCACGGGGAGCGAGCGGCCGAGCCACTGCTCCCAGAAAATCTGCGAGAGGTTGACGTTGTTGAGCGCCTCGACCTTGTGAGCGTCCCAGTACTCATAGGGCCCGAAGAAGTTCCAGTTCGGCCCGCGAAGGAGCGTACCCAAGACGATGAGCGTGATCCACATTTCCAAAAAGCCGAACTGGAAAATGAGGTACGCGAACTTCCGCTGCTTGATCGTGTAGTAGCCGTTGCCCGACTTGTTGAAGTCGAGGTAGGGAATCGCCATCAGGCCGACGACAATCAGGCTCGGCAGCACGACGCCGGCCATCCAGGGATCGAAGTAGACGAGCATTTCCTGGAGGCCCAGGAAGTACCACGGCGCCTTCGAGGGGTTAGGCGTCTTGACGCTCGAAGCGGGCTCTTCCAGCGGCGCCGGCAATGCGATCGCCCAGAAGATCAGAAACGCCGTCAGGGCGATCATGCAGATCAGCTCGGTGTAGACCAAGTCGGGCCACACGAGCACTTTGTCGTTGTCGACCGCTTCCAGCGGCGGCTCGCCGCGGTCGATGCGGTCGTCGTTGATCACCGCCCGATAGGTTGCCAGCCAGGTGAAGAACGACAGCAGCAGCACGAGCATGACGATCGGCACGTTGTCGGGCTTGGCGACGATCTCGTAGAAGTCGCGATCGGTCATCGACAAGCCGAGCATCAGCAGCATCAGGTTCCACAGCGTCCAGGCGACCGTCGGATTCACGAAGAATCGCCGGAAGACGAACATGACCGCCAACAAGACGACCGTGCCGACGCTGTACACAACCGGCCCCGTGCCGCGGTTAATCGCCTCGCGCCAGGACTCGGGCAAGGAGAGGAACTCGGCGCCGCTGGCATTGCCGGCGACGGCTGCCATGAGCACGAAGACTAAAGAAACAACCAGCCAAACGAGCGCGGTGGTGATGGGCAGCCGGTGTTCGCCAAAGGGGAGGCCGAACAAGGTCTTGGCCCGGTTGGTTCGCCACAGGTAGAGCGCCGCGCCGCCGTTCATGACTGCCAGCGCAATGTAGTACCACCCCAAGAATGAGGCGACCATGTTCAGGAATTGCGCGTCTGTCAGTCCGTGAGTCATTGTTCAAGCCGATTCGTGGCTGCAACGGCGTTCTGGACCATGGGACCATAGGACCATAGGACTATGGGACCAAAGGGAATCCTTGCAAAGATCGCCGCCACTAACACTTCAGGTCCTACGGTCCTATTGTCCTATGGTCCTATTGTCCCTCTTTTCCTACAGCGGGCTGCTTATCCCGCCGTCCTTGCGCACTCGCCAGAAGTGGATCGCCAGCAGTAGCGACACCCCCAGCGGGATCGCGATGCAATGCAAAATGTAAAACCGGTTCAGCGTCTCTTCGCCGACCTCGCGGGCGCCAAGTAGTGCAAACCGCGCGTCGGAGGCGTTGGTAATCATGTCGACGCCGCCCACCGACAGCAGTTGCTGAAGCGGGCCTTCGTGACCGAGCACGGGCGTCGCGCGGGCCATGTTCGAGCCGACCGTAATGGCCCAGACGGCGAGTTGATCCCACGGCAGCAAGTAGCCGGTGAACGAGAGCAGCAGCGTGAGCAGCAGCAGGATAACGCCGATCACCCAGTTGAACTCGCGCGGCGGCTTGTAACTGCCGGTGAGGAATACGCGATACATGTGGAGCCACACGGTTATCACCATCGCGTGGGCGCCCCAGCGGTGAATTTCGCGCAGGATGCCAAGCGACGTGACGTCGCGCAGGGCTTGAATGTCGGTGTACGCCCACTGCACCGTCGGGCGGTAATAGAACATCAGCAGGACGCCGGTGACCGTTTCGACCAGAAACAAAAAGAACGTCACGCCGCCCATGCACCAGGTGTAGCTGAGGGCGATGCCCTGCTTCCTGATCGACACCGGGTGAAGGTGCAGAAAGAAGTTGGTGAGCATCACCACAATGCGATTGCGGCGGTCGACCGGCATCGGGTGCCGGAAGATGCTCTTCCAGAGTTGCGATTCGCGAATGGTGTCGCCTAGACCGGGCATTGATGTGGGCTTTCGGCTGTCCTAAATGTAGCCCCGGGCTCTGCCCGGGGGTTGAACGACGGTTGACTCAAACTTGCTTCCGCCCCCGGGCGAAGCCCGGGGCTGAAAAATGTCCCGCTAGACCGGAATGAAGCTCGCCGGATCGCCCCACGCTCCCATTTCTTCCTGGAACGTGCGGCTCTTGTCGACTTCGATCTGACCGTCGTCGGCCTTCCGGATAGCGTAGCGCTCCAGCGGACGCGGCGCGGGGCCTTCGAAGTTGATTCCGTCCTTATAAAAACCGCTGCCGTGGCAGGGGCATTTGTATTTCTGTTCTGCTTCCAGCCAGTTCGGCGTGCAGCCCAGGTGAGTGCAGACGCTCTTGAGGGCAAAGATCTGCTGCTCGCCGTTGTATTCGGTGTTGACGATCCAAACGCCGTACTGGGCCTTGAACTTCTCCTGCACCTGGCCCGGCGGAAACGCATCGGGGAAGCCGACCTTGAATTTGCTCGGCGGCTCGCGAAGCACGTTGGGGAAGAGAAACTTGACGCTCAGCAGCGTCCAGAGCGCCGAGACGCCGCCCAAGAGCCAGAACCCGGAAGCGAGTGCGCTCCCGTAGAAGTCGCGGCGAGTTTCTTCGGCGGTTGCGGCGGCGGCGGCCGGCTTCGGCTTCGCGTAGTCCGGCTTCACCGGCATCGGCGGCACGATGATCTTCGGCTTGGCGACCGCGGTGGCGGTCGCGGCGTCGCTCTTGGCGGCGGCTTCCGCCTTGGTGATCGGGCCGGGCTTATCCTTTTTCCGCGCGGCGGCGAGGATACTGGCGGTGTCGCGCTCGGGCGCGGGTGCCGCGGCGGCGGCGGGCTTAGCAGGAGGGGCAGCTGCCGCGGCGGGCTTTGGCTTCGGCGCCGGCGCCGGCTTTTCGGCAGGCGCTGCCGGGGCAGATGCTGCGCCGCCGCCTTTATCGGCGGAGCGCGCCATCGCGAGCATGTCCGCGACGCTGGGTCGGCCGGCAGAGCCGGGCTTGGGAACGGGCTTGGTCGGTCGAGCGGCGCCGCCACCCCCTACCGCGGGCGAGTTATCGGCGGGTACGTCGGTCATCGGCGGCGCGGGAGCGGCTTCCGGCGCGGCGGCTTCGGGAGTGGCGGCGCCAGATGCACTCGCGCCGGCGTCGCCGGCCGGCTCTCCCCCCTTGCTATCCGTCTTGCGTGCCGCGGCCAGCATCTCGGCCACCGACATCTTCTTCTTTTCAGCCATGCGTGGCGCCTTGCCCCAGGGAGGCCGACGCGCCTAGACCGTCATCCGGGCCGTCGACCGAGATTCCCGCTCAAAACGCGCGAGGTGGCCGGCTCGCCTGAAGCGCCGAGCAGCCAGATCGAGCGATGAAAGATGGATCGCCGCAGCGAGTTCCGCCACATTGTGACGATTTTCACAATGTCGGATGCCGCTAACTTAACTCGGCGACGCGACTTGTGTCAACATCTCCCCGAGAAGCGCGAACCGCGACCTTGCGTCACGCGCGGACGAGCACCTCCTGAAAGGACGGCGCCAATTCTAGCACCATGAAGTTCGCTTGTTACAGGGGGGCTTGCGGGAACCCAAGAAACTTTTCAATACGAGGAAAGAGGCGCCTTGCCAATTGGGATTTGGTGCACGCGGCGCAAGGCGCCGATCAATTGCGAGGCGCCCTCGAATTTCAGTTGCGTTGCCAAGCTCTAGCCTGCATCGCCGAGCGGCCAATAGAATCGACGTTAGAATGACGAGCGCGGCCATCGTTGCCGGTTCATTGACATTTCATTCTCGACGCGCGCTCCAGGGGTGCTTTTGTGAAGGCGTTGATCGTAGGAGGCGGCGGGCGCGAGCATGCGCTGGCCTGGAAGATCGCTCAGAGTCCGCGCGTAGATCGCATCTTCGTGGCGCCCGGGAATGCCGGGACGCTCGCGGAGCTGAAATGCGAAAACGTGGAGATCGCCGACGGCGACGTGCCGGCGCTCGTACGCTTCGCCAAGCAGAACGAAATCGACCTTGCCGTGATCGGCCCCGAAGCGCCGCTGGCGTTGGGTCTGGCCGATGCGCTGAGCGAAGCGCGGATTCGCGCCTTCGGACCGAGTAAGCTTGCCGCCGAGCTCGAGGCGAGCAAGGTCTTTTGCAAGAATCTTCTGCGGCACGCCGATGTGCCGACGGCCGATTTCCGGACCTTCCGCGACGCGGCCAGCGCCATGGCGTACATCAAGGAGCGCGAGGACGCGCCGCTGGTGGTGAAGGCCGACGGGCTGGCCGCCGGTAAGGGGGTGATCGTCTGCGACAATCGCGAGGAAGCGCTGCAGGCGGTTGAGCAAATCGCGGCTGCGTTCGGCAACCTGGGGCAGCAGCTTGTGGTCGAGGAGCGGCTCCACGGCCAGGAGGCTAGCGTGCTGGCGATCACCGACGGTCGCACGATCATTACGCTCCCCGCGGCCCAGGACCACAAGGCGGCTTACGACGGCGATCGAGGCCCGAACACCGGCGGCATGGGGGCCTACTCCCCTGCCCCGCTGGTGACGCCGGAGCTGATGCGGACCATCGAAGAGCGGGTGCTGGTGCCGACAGTGCATCAAATGAAGCGCTCGCGGCGTCCGTTCCGCGGCGTGCTGTACGCGGGGCTCATGATCAACAAGCAGGGCGTGAAAGTTCTGGAGTACAACGTTCGGTTTGGCGATCCCGAATGCCAGCCGCTGCTCATGCGATTGAAGAGCGATCTGGTCGACGTGCTTGAAGCGACCGTCGACGGCCGGCTCGAAGAAATTCCGCCGCTGGAATGGGATCCGCGGCCGGCGGTGTGCGTCGTCATGGCGAGCGAAGGCTATCCGGGCGATTACCGCAAGGGCCTGCCGATTCGCGGCCTCGATCAGGCGGCCGAGCTGCCGGATGTGAAAGTGTTCCACGCCGGGACGGCGATGAAGGACGGCCAGGTGGTGACGAGCGGCGGGCGCGTGCTTGGCGTAACGGGAATTGGGGCGTCCATCGCCCAGGCGAAACTGCAAGCTTACACTGCGGTGAAGCGCATTCGCTGGGACGGCGCCTGGTGCCGGAAGGATATTTCCGACAAAGCGATCGCCATATAGCCCGGCCATCTCGCCACGGCGAGTCGCCTGCGGAGACCTGGCCGGGAGTGTAGTCATCTTGCTCCGCAAGATGATTCTCTCTCGCGGAGCGAGAGGGCTACACTGCGCCGAGCCAGGATGGCTCGGCTATCTAGGCGGCTTTCGATTTCCCTTGCTGGTTTTCGCGAACCCTTTGTAAAATGGAGCGTAGCCAAATCGTGGCTTTTTGCTTCTAAATCCTTACTCCATCCCGAGTTTTCGGCGCATGCGGCGACTGGCGGCAAACCTTACGACGATACTCGCCGCGTTGGCGGTGGCGCTCGTTCAGCCCGGCGCCTCGGCTTGCCGGTGCGATGCGGCTGGCAGCGGCTCCTGCTGCTCGAAGCCGGCGGGGTCGTCTTGTTGCTCGGGAAAAAGCTGCCAGTCTGCCGCGGCAAGTTGTTGCTGCACGACTGAAGTTCCGGCCGAGGATGCCGTTGGCTGCTCTTGCTCGGCCCCGGCGCAAGATGCTTCGGCCGCGACGCCTGTCAGTTCGGCTCGAATTCTTGATAGCGACGACGGGGCGCTCCTTGCGCCACTGTTTGCCGCGGTCGATCTCGGGCTGCACGGCGCTTCGTGGGCTACGGCCTTCGATCTGGAAGCGCTGGGCAGACCGCCGGGGTTACGACTGCATGCTCTTCTCTGCGTCTGGCTGAATTAACGGAACTACCTCCTAATCTGCGGATGCGCTCGCATTCCGCATGACTTGGAGGGCGTCGTTCTCACATGTCCGTTTTTTCTGTTGGACCATCCCTTGAGGCTGATTGCCTCAAATCTTGGAGATTAAGAGTATGTCAAAGCTATTGATGTCTGCTGTTGTTGCGCTGGCGGCCGGAGGCCTTGGTTTGAATGCCGCGACTGTCTCGGCCGACGGCGTCAAGGCGGCTTGCTGCTGCGGCGAAGTGTGCAACTGCGAAGAGTGTGGTTGCTGCAAGGACGGCGAGTGCACCGACTGCGAGAACTGCATATTCATTCGACAGAAGGGATAGCGTACCACACAGGCGGCTAACAAAAATGCCCCTCGGCAGCCGCGGCCGCCGAGGGGCGTCGTCACGCAAAACACAAACGGCAGTTAACTGCGGTAATTACTCCTTGTCGCAGCAACCGCTGTCG
>DASVCM010000236.1:0-2168 GCA_036381635.1 Lacipirellula sp. | reverse complement strand
ATCGATTCCTCGAGCACAGCCGAATCCTTGTCTTCGGCGAGGGGAATAAGGCTCAAGTATATTTGAGCAGCGCCGACTGGATGCCGCGGAATTTTGAGCGCCGCGTGGAGGTAATGTTTCCCATTGAAGCCCCAGAGCTTCGCCGGCGAGTAATCGAGGAAGTTCTCCCCATCTATCTGCAAGACAATATCCGGGCCCGTGTGTTGATGCCGGACGGGACGTATGTGCGCGCGGCCGCGTGGCACGACGAAAGCGAACACCGGGCGCAGATCGAACTGCTCGCCGCAGCCAATGGCATTGTCGCCAAGCCGACCCTAGCCATTGCCACGACGAACGGTCAGGCCGCGGCAGAGGGCGACGGCAAACCCAAGGACAAGTCAGCGGCCAAGGCCAATTGAGCATCGGGTGGCGCGCTCTGAGATCTGCCGAAGGGCGTGGCGATGTTGCGCATACCACGCACTTAAGGCCTCAGGGCGCGCCGTTTGGCAGACTCAGTCCACGGTCGCCCGCGCCAGCAGCTTCTGCCAAAACGGCCGGGCTTCCTCGATGTCCTTGAGCACGGCCTCGTTCTTGGCAAACTTTTTGGCCGCGTCGTCCAGCCATGTCAGAAAGAACTGCACGCTCGCCCGGCTAATCCGCGGCTGATGATTCGATTCGACGTAGTATGGCGCCGTGGTTGCGTATTGATAGACTTTTTCATTGTCGGTAACTGCCCGCACGAGGAACCATCCGCTCGTGTCGAACTCGACAAACGGCAATTTCCCTTGGCGCGCCGCAAGCTCATCGAGCCGCACCTGATGAATCGGCCGGCCGTTCTGAATGATTTCGAGATACTCGACTTTGTTCGCTTCGTAGAACGCCAGGTCGAGCGCAATCTGAAACTCGCGCCGCTCGTTCTCATAGAGCTGAAACACGTAGCCGGGTAGTTCGCCGTCGACCCTGGTTCGCAACAGCGGTCCATTGGTGACGATTACCCGCCCAGCGCGCAGGCCTTCCAGCCACGACTCGCGCGTGCATGTCCCGCCGCAGTGGACGTAGGTGCGATTGCTCCCCAGCGGGCTGCCAATGAGCTTCGATCCGCTGCCGGCGCCCGTTCCGCTACCCGCGGCAGGCGGCAGTCGCAGACCGCAATTCAGCAGATGGTGATAAATCGTCTCGCTGTACCGGCCATTGCCGAGCGGCCCGGGAAAGAACGTTTCGTCTCGCGGGCGACCAACGCCCTCGTTATCGGCTGCCGCATTCCACTGCGAGTGGCGGTTAATGATCTGCACGGCGTCGAGCTTTCCCGCCGCGATCCAAATCGGCAAATCCCACGCGAATGGCGTGAGTGCGACGACGGTCGCCCCGGCATCGTCTGCAGCAGACGCCGACGGCATCGACGATTCTGCGACGGTCCACTGACACACATCGACCGGCGGCTGTGCGGAGACTGCGACCAGTCCGCCGCCGCGACGATTGTCGAGCGTCGCCCACGCGCCATACAGCGGCGGCGTCAGCGACTCGGCCAGCGCGGCGCCGCGCGGCGCTTTCAGCTTCCGGCAGCGTCCCTGATCGTTCACCAATGCCGCGACCGGCGCGAAGTCCACGCCGCGGGCCTTCATCATGAGCGGCAAGTCTTCGAGCCGCACTTGCACGTCGAGGTCGCCTGCCCACCAACCTTCGACCGCCATATCTATACGCCGGGCGAGCGTGACCTCGGCCGTGTCTTCGGCATGGCGGTCGATCGTAAAGTTGCCGGGCCGCGTGAGATACTCCGGCCCAGCCTCGATAAGAAAGCTGTAAGCCCCGCGGCGAAGGTTCAACGTCACTTCGCCGTCGAAGTATATGCTCTCGCCGAGGACGACCGCCCCGTCGGGCCGCAGGCGAACCGCCCGACCGCGAGCGTCGCGCAGCTCCAACCGCACCGCGAGCGGCTCGCCCGTCTCCTCGTCTGCGGCGGCGATGACCAGCGTACCATCGGTCCGCGCCGCGCTCGTCGGCGTCGTTAGCGGCGCGCCGCCTATGATGCCCAATGCCGCGAGTGTGAAGCTAACTGCGCGTCTTAGGTAAGGATTGACCATAATCAAGCTTAGCACGCGCTCATCGGACCCGCATGGATCGGGTCAAATGCACTCGAACTATCAGTAGCCGCGGGCTAACAGCCCGCCGGTGAAGTGCCGAGCGACGCA
>DASVCM010000235.1:0-2392 GCA_036381635.1 Lacipirellula sp. | reverse complement strand
TCACCGCCGCCTGGGGCAAGAGCAAAAAGGAATCCGAACAGCGCGCCGCCCACAATGCCATCAACGAGCTCCGCGGCGAGCCGGCCCCCTACCCCTGCGAAGACGCGGCGGCCCAGGATGAGGCGGATGAAGTCGAGTTCGAATGAGCGGCCCGCCCGCTGCAGCCCCGGCCACTGGCCGGGGGCCGGCATCCATCGGCGCAGGCGTCGCCCCAACGTGGAGCTACCCCCAGGCGAAGCCGGGGGTGCATGGCAACGACCGGCATTGCCGCCGGCCGCGGCACAATTTCTGCTAAATTGATCCTTGGCAAATCTTTCCGTGACCAAGGAGCTCTTCGATGCGCAACTGCTTAATGTTCGCCGCACTGGTCGCTGTTCTCGCTATCGAGGCTTCCGCCGCCCGCGGCCAATCCATGGCCGACCTCAGCAACTACCTCCCGCGCGACGCCAACGCCGTGCTCGTCGTCGACGCGCTCGCGCTCTACGAGAGCTCGCTCGGTCGCGCCGAGAACTGGCGCGAGAAATACCTCGACGCCTCGGAGTCGACGACGCTGATGATGCCGCCGTCGGCCAACCAGATGATCATGGCCGCGCGGCTCGACGTCGATACGCTCACCGCCGACTGGGAGGCCGCCGTCATGCGACTGTCGGATGACCCTACGATCGCCGAGATCGCCGAGCGCCGCGGCGGGACGGTCGATCGCTTTGGCGAAGTGGAAGCCGTGTGGCTCGCCGGCAAAACGTGCGTGGTGAAGTTCGCGCCCAACACCTTCGGCATACTGACGCCCACCACCCGCCAGCAAGCCGCCCGCTGGGTGGCGCAAGTCACCTCGCCGCCGGCGTTCCCTCTGTCGCCCTACTTGCAACAGACGATTTCCGCAGTCGACACAGACCGGACGCAAATCTTTCTCGCGGTCGACCTGGTCAACGCGTTGCCCGAAGCGCTGGTCCGCACCGCCGCCGCACAGTCCGAGATCCTTGCCGCAGCCCCTGGCATTCAAGCCGCCACGCTGCTGACCGGTCTGCAAGGCGTCCGCTTCGGCGTCCACGTGGACGAACAATTGCAGGGCGAATTGCAGATCGACTTCGCCGGCGACACGCAGCCGCTCGCGCCGGTCGCGAAACCGCTCATGCTCGGCATTCTCAGCGAGGCCGGCGCCATGCTGCCGGAGTTCGACCAATGGCAAGCCACTGCGCAGGGCAATAGCCTCACACTTTCGGGTCAGTTATCGCCCGAAGGCCTGCGCCGCGTGCTGAGCCTGCTCGCCATCGACGCCTCCGCCATCGGCCAGCCGCAAGTTCCACCGCCCGCCGAGCCGCCGGCCGAACCCAGCGAAACGCAGCCCGCGCGCGAAGAGCCCAATCCCACCGTGGTCGCCTCGCAGCGCTACTTCCGCGCCGTCGGCGACTACATCGAGGACGCCCAACGGCTGGACCGCGCCGACTCGCTTCGCCAAAGCGTCTTATGGCTGCAGAACTACGCTCGACGGATTCAGAACCTGAACACGCGCTATGTCGATCCGGACCTTGTGCAATACGGCCAGTACGTATCGCAAACGTTTCGCAACGTCATCAACCAAGCGTACGGCATCGCCGACAAACAAGCCGCCATTCAGGCATTGGAAGGCCCGTCGACCGTCGAGCAAGGTCTGCTCCCCACCGGCCGCACGGTGACCGTCCCCGGCTACCGCTTTTATGAATACGCTCCCTACTACACCGCCTACTCCAACCAGCAGCAGCAACAGCAGGCGGCCCAGGAGCAGCAGAAGCTGCGCGACCAGATTTACGCCCAGGTCGAGCAAGCGAGGCAAACGCTCAACCAGTTAGTCGCCGACCACGAATCCGTGCGCAGCAAACTCAGCCAGCGCTACGGCGTGCAGTTCCGATAGGACTAACGAAAGAATCCTCTGGCCCCCTCCCCCTTGCGGGAATGGGTCTGCCGAGCACGGGCAACCCGAAGTTGCCCGAGCGCATGCAGATGTGCGAAGCATCCGGGGAGGGGGTTGATGTTAGTACACGCTCCCATTCACCCCTTCCTAACCCTCCCCATCAAGGGGAGGCGACCGGAGGAGGATTTGTGGGAACGCGGCGGTTGCCGGTGTTACACGC
Source organism: Lacipirellula sp. (assembly GCA_036381635.1). GTDB lineage: Bacteria > Planctomycetota > Planctomycetia > Pirellulales > Lacipirellulaceae > Lacipirellula. The sequence goes on along the minus strand of DASVCM010000235.1, from coordinate 284 downwards.
GCCTGTCACTCGGCCGCCTGCTGCTCCTCCACGCCCTCCAAGAGCGCCTCCACCTGCTCCAGGTGAATCTCGCCGCTCTTCACCAGCGCCGCCATGGCGCCCGCCGCCAGCACTTGCGAGCTGGCCAGCTTCGCCGCTTCTTCGGCAAAGTCGGCGTCCTCCACCTGGCTCAGCGCCTCCGAATGGATGACCAGCGACTCCTGCGCTAATTGCTCGAACACATCGAGCTCGTACCTCTCCTGCGCCGCCAGCCCGGCGCGCGAGAAGCTGACCGAATCGAGCTC
>DASVCM010000234.1:0-4756 GCA_036381635.1 Lacipirellula sp. | reverse complement strand
GAGGGGGGCGAGGGCCGTCGCTCCTCTCCTCTGTGAGGAGAAGCTGAGCGATGGGAATGATGAATGAGAGGAGCCAGCGCTCAAGCGTTCGTCATTCGTCATGCGGGAATTCGTCATTTTTTTAATCCCTCCCCTAGCCCCTCGGCGCCGCGGCCCCTCTGCGACCTTCGGGGGAGGGGGATTTTGAACCAGCGGATCCTTTTTGTAAGCGCGCTCCGGTTGGGCGTCGTGTTGGAGCCGGCAGCGCAACACGGCGGTTTCGCCGAGGCGGCTGGAGAGGCGGTCGACCAGCGCGGCGAGCGGGCGGGAGCTGTCGAGGTTTCGCTCCCCGTCAAAAAGGACCTGCTGCCGCTCGGCGAGCGGGGCGTGACGGAGGGCGCGGATCGTAACGGCGGTCGCGGGGGCTCGGAGGCGGAGACGCTCAAACTCAAGGTCTATGATCTCCAGCAGATGGCGAGGATTCGCCGTGGGTTGGAACAGACCGACTTCGATTTCCGTCGGCGGAGCGCCTTCGCCATCGAAGCGGCAAGCCACGCGCAGCGCGCCGGCCGAGCGGGCGGCAAGCATCCAGACCAGCCTCGCCAGCAGCGTCTCGATCACATGATGCAGCGACTCGCGGTTGGAAACCGGGTATTCGAACAGTTGCTCGACGACGAATTCCTCCGGCGGATCGACCGCGACGAAAACTTCACGCGTGGCGCCGAGGGCCTGGTCGATGCGGGTGAGCAGTTGCGGGCCGAAGCGCGAGCGGAGCTGCTCGCGCGGCAGCGAGAGGAGATCTCCGATTTGTTCCGCGCCGAGGTTGGCGAGGGTTTCCAAGAGGTTGGCGTCGAGGCGGAGCGCAGCAATAGGCAGCGGGGCGAGTGTGTCGGCGATTCCATAAAAGCCACCGGCTTTGCCAGTGGACAGCGATTGCGGAAGGCGAGGCGTTTCGGAGAGGCGTCCACCGGCGGAGCCGGTGGCTTTTATGGGAGATTGCGTAGCTCCATAGTGCGCCATCGCCCAGGCGGCGCCGATGGCGCCGGCCAGGGCGATGCGCACTTCGAGGCCCAAGCGGCGAAAGCCTTGCGTCACTTGTGCGACCAAGAGTTCCTCGCTGCCGTAGAGCGGGGCGAGGTTCGTGGCGTCCAGCAGCAGCGTTTCGGGGGCTTCGGCTTCTTCGAAGCCCGTGGTCGGGGAGTAGCGATGGCACCACTGGGCGAGTTGGGCGAGGGCCTTGCGATCGGCGAATGGGTCATAAGGGAAAAGAGGAATGCGAGGAAGCGTAGGAGTAGGATTCGAGTTGTGAGCGTGGGTAAGGATCGTGATTGCCTCGGCGGTGGGCATTCCTAATTGCACGCCGGCGTTTGCGGCTTCTGCGGAGCAGGCGGCGACGGCCTGGCCCCGGCGTGACGGGGCTTCGAGCACGAGCGGCTGGCCGCGGAGCTCAGGCCTGGCGGCCAGCAGTCGCTGGAGGGGCCAGTTCGGGAGCCAGATGGCGAGGACGCGCTGCATGGATTTCACCTGTTCGCTCGTCGATCTCGACGAGAACTTCGCCTTCTTTCTTGCCAAAGCGGCCACGGCAGCGGAGCAGCCGCACACACAATTGCCAACCGCCGGTGGGCGAGGCCCGCGGGGCGACGGCGATGCGGAGGTCGGCCCACGAGGGTTCGCGCTGGGCCGTCATGGGACGGATGAACAGGCCAAGCGCGCCGCTCGACTCGGCGGCCAGTTGCAGCCGGCGGAACGTGCGGCCGTCGAGCCGTTTGGGCCAGGCCAGCACCGCGGCGGCGTGTTCGCACCGCAAAGCCTGGTCGATGGCCCACTGTTCGTCTTTGTCGCTCGACGGGTGGACGATGATCGTGCTCGCCAGGTCGAGGCGCCAGGCGGCGGCCGCGGGCGGGTAGAACGTGCCGGTGCGGTCGACGATCACCACAGCGCCCCCTTCGGCGCGGGCCTCGCGAGCGGCGACCAGGGCGAATGCGGCGGCGCCGCTGCCGGCGGTTTCGCTGAGCCACTCGATGAGCGAACCGCGGGCGTAACCGCCTTGGGGGAGGAGGGCGTCGAGGACGGGGGAGCCGGTGGATACGACCCCCACGGCGTGGACCGGGGGCTTGAAGCCTCCGGCTCGCTCAAGGAGGGTTTGGAGCTGGTGGATTTGGTACAGTGCGGCGGGTCGCTTTTTAGCTGAAGTCATGACAGTCCATCAGATTGCGTCGACGACTTTCCGCACGTGCAGCCCCGGGCTCCGCTGAGGGTCGTCCGCCATCAGGACAGAACTTGTCCCGCGATGGAACCAACCCCGGCCAGACGAGCTGATACATCTGCCAGCAATTCAGCCGCAACGCGGCGGCAGTCAATAGCCAGGGGCGCAAGCCCCTGGTAAGTCATGATTCATTGCCGTAAGCCCCAACGGGGCGGCAGTGGGATGGCCAATCTACTGCCGCCCCGTTGGGGCTTACTATCGAAACGTCAACGTAAACCAGGGGCTTGCGCCCCTGGCTATTGACTTACGCCCCGTTGGGGCTGCATGCAGTTACACAAGCTTGAGAGTTTGGGGCTGCCATTGCGGTTACCTTAGTGCTAGCAGAGAAGTGCTAGCACTCAGGCCGACTTAAGTATACAGGCGTACATATAGTCGGCAAGCAGCATGCTTCGCCGTGAGCACGGAAACGCAAAACTTCCGCAGAAAGGCCGCAGAAAGCGGCGTGCTTGCGGCAACCTGCAACGCAAGAAGCGGGCGGCCGACACAGCCTGCAAGCCCCGACCTCCGGCCGGGGTCGCGCCGCCATTGAAATAGAAGTCCGTCCTGATGAAAACCAGCCCACCGACAGACAAGCGTAACGCAGTTGCATGCGTCCTTGAACCCGAAGGGTTCGCAGCGATTAGCCGGGGGTCGCGATCACGCGACCCCCGGGAAAAGGGATCGTAAGGCGGCGAACCCGAAGGGTTCGCAGCGCGGCTGCCAACCTTCCAGGTTGGGTCCGCTCCGTTGGATTGATGCTCCGGGGGTCGAGCTGCGCTCGACCCCCGGCTAATTGCTGAGAACCCTTCGGGTTCCCAAAGCTTGCAACTGCAGAAGCTTCGGAGGCCGGGGCTGCAATTAGCTGACCAAGCCCTTCTCGATGATTGCCTCTTCAGAGAAGAACCGCGAGGCGGCGCACTCGCGGAGGTTCAAGAGCTGCGAGCGGAGCGAGCGGCGGGCGTAGTGGCGGAACGTGTAGGCGTAACGCATCTCGGTGGCGTAGCGGTCTTTGTACGGCTGCCGGCCCGGGCCGAAGCAGTGCTCCACGTCCCCGCGTTTAAACGAGTCCTCGAGCATCATGTTCAGGAGAACCGATCCGCAGTTATCGAGCCCCGCCGATTGGTCGAATCCGCTCCGCAAAAAATACAGCCGGCCCTCGGCCACGTAGTTGTAGCTGAACGCCAGCGGCCGGCCGCCGACTAGCAGCAGGTTCGAGTCGAGCATCCCCAGGGCGGCGGCCTCAAGATGCACCTGGTACAGCAGGTCGCGGACCCGCGGCGAGCAGAGAGTGCTCTGTGAATCGGCGTCGGCCTGCCAACTCTTCTTGGCGATCTCTTCGCAGAGGCGGTAGTTCTCTTCGTGCTCGGCGCGCGTGCCGGCGCCCGGGGCAGGCCGATAGCGGAGCAGGCGGATTTCTCCGCCGAACTTTTCCAGTCGCCGTACGTCGCGCCGCAACTTTTCCCGCCAGTTCCGTGAACGGGTCGCGATGTACTCGTCCCAACTGCCGGCGAGGTGCAGCATCCGCACCTCCATCCGCGGCCTGACCATCGGCGCCAGGCCGCTACGGCGCATCGACTCGCCGACAGCCATGAACTCGGGGGCGGCCTGGTCGACGTAGCGGAGGTCGATAAGGTCCCAATCGCGGCGGGTGCGCGCGACGTGGTCGATGGCGGCGCTGAACGCCAACTCCGGCTGGGCGCCCAACGGGCCGAAGAACGTGCCCCAGTCGTCCAGCGGATAAGTGAGAATGCGGAGCAGGCCGTACTTGCGGCGTTCGGCCCGGACGCAGAACGGGACGATGCCTAGCGGCCGGCCGTCGCGCTCGATGAGCATTACCCGCAGCTTTTGCGGCAGCGGGTAATGGTTCCAGCTTGTCTGGAGCCACTCGAGCGTTTGAAAGAACGAATAGCGCGGCGTTTCCCGCAGCAACCGTTGCCAAACGGGCTGCAGGGACTGGAGCTCGCTGAGCTCGTTGATTTCAGTGACCTCGACCATGGACGCGCCGCGAAACGAGCATGCGAGAGTTTGTGGTTTACACAAACATAGCACGCTGGCGGTGCGCGCGATTCTTTGCAATCGGCGCGGAATTGCTCAAGAAAACCGTCGGTGGGGCGACGCTTGTACCCGCTGCTCCGGCGCGTCTGCAGCCCCGGGCTCCGCCCGGGGGTCGGGTTCCACCTGGGACGAACTCTGTCCCAATGGTGCGCGACCCTGGGGCGAAGTCCGGGGCTGCAATCAGCGCTACTCTTCGGTGATCTCGACCTTTTCTATCTTGTCGCCCTGGCGGATTTTGTTGACGACCTTCTGGCCGTCGCCGAGGACTTTGCCGAAGACCGAGTGCTTGCCGTCGAGCCATGGCGTCGCCACGTGCGTGATGAAGAACTGCGAGCCGTTGGTGTTCGGGCCGGCGTTGGCCATGGAGAGCACCCCGGGGGCGTCGTGCTTGAGGTCCGGATGGAACTCATCCTCGAACGTGTAGCCCGGGCCGCCCGTGCCGGTCCCCTGGGGGCAGCCGCCCTGGATCATGAAGTC
>DASVCM010000233.1:0-4648 GCA_036381635.1 Lacipirellula sp. | reverse complement strand
AGCGGACGTTCGCCTACGACCTGCCGGCGATGACGGCGACCGACAACCTCCTCCACCCCACGCACTGCGTGAAGGAAGCCCAGGAGCTGGCGGCCGAGGTCTTCGGCGCCGCAGAAACGTTCTATCTCGGCGGCGGCGCCACCACTGGCATCGCGGCGATGATCCTCGCGGCGGTTCCCCCCGGCGGCACAATCCTGCTGCCGCGTAACGTGCATCGCTCCGTCGCTGCGGCGCTGGTGCTCTCAGGGGCGCGGCCGCGGTTTGTTGAACCGGAAGTTCTTCCTGAATGCGGCGCGCTCGGTCTCACCGCTGAGCAAATCGCCGCTGAACTCGACCGTGAGCCTGTGTCGGCCCTATTGCTCACGCGACCCACCTACTACGGACTCTGCCGGGACCTCACCGCGATCTCCGAACTTTGCCGCCGCCACGACATTCCGCTGCTGGTAGACGAAGCCCACGGCCCGCATTTCCGCTTCCTCCCCGAGGGCGACCATCCGCGACCCGCGCTGGACGAAGGCGCCGACCTTGTCGCCCAGAGCGCTCACAAAACGCTCGGCTCGCTCGTCGGCACGGCGCAGGTCCATGTCGGCCGCCGCTCGCCCGTAACGCCCGCGCAGGTTCGCGACGCCTTCAATCTGCTGCAAACGACCAGCCCCAATTACTTGCAACTGGCGTCGCTCGACGCCAACCGCCGCTTCATGGCCCAGCAGGGACGCGAGCTATTTGCGAGCGCGGTCGCCCAGGCGGAACGAATGACCGCAGAGATCAACAAGCTTCCCGGCTTGCGCGTGCTCAGCACGGACGGTGATCCGCGCTTGGCGGGCCACAGGCGTGATCCGCTGCGATTGGTAATCAACGTCGCCGACGCCGGTTGGACGGGTTACGACGCCGAGTTGTTGCTCCGCAACGAGTTCAAGATCGAGGATGAGCTCTCCGATTGGTTCAACATTGTCCTGGTCCTCAGCCCGAATGACGACGCGGCCGCCTGTGAGCGGCTGCTGGCCGGCCTGAGGCAAATCAGTGCCAATCCTCAGCCGAAGAAGCGTTCCGACATTGAGACAGCCGCGCACTTGCTGCAGCCGGCTATCCCGCCGCTAGTCATGACGCCGCGGGACGCCGCGTTTGGCCGTAAGGAAGCCGTTCCGCGTGACGCGTCCATTGGCCGGGTCTGCGCGGAAAGCGTCATGTTTTATCCGCCCGGAATTCCACTGTTGATGCCAGGCGAAGAAGTGACCGGCGACATCCTGAACGTTTGCCGAGAACTCTTGGCCGGCGGCGCCCACTGCTACGCCTCGGACCCCACGCTTGCTACCATACGTGTCACCAAGAAATGACCAAATGACGAATGAACAGCGGTTGCGGTCATCCTGAGCGGAGCGAAGGATCTTGCGGGGCGCCAGATTCCTCGCTTCGCTCAGAATGACCGTCATTCATCCTTTGGTAATTCGTCATTCTCCTGTCATGGAGACTTCCATCCATGTCGTCCGCCACCGTGCCCCGCGCCCGTAAATCCGTCGCCCTCGGGTTGCCGCCGTCGTGGTATCTCGATCCGGCGATGTTCGAGATCGAGCGCCGTGAGCTATTCGACAGCGGTCCGCGGTTCGTCGGCCGTACGCAGATGGTCCCGCGCGACGGCGACTATGTCGCCCTTGAAGGCGCCAATGCCGGCCTGCTGCTTGTGCGCAACCAAGGCGAGGTGCGACTGGTGTCGAATGTCTGCCGGCACCGCCAGGCGCTGATGCTCAATGGCCGCGGCAATGCGAAGCGGATCGTCTGCCCGATTCACAATTGGGCGTACACGCTCGAAGGCCGGCAGTGCGCCGCGCCTCACTTTCCGGAGAACCCCTGTCTCGATCTGCCCAGCTCGTCGCTTCATGAGTGGCGCGGCTTACTCTTCACGGGAGCGGGCGATCCCGCGGTCGATCTTAGCGGCGTTGATGATTGGCCCGAGCTCGATGCGGAGGATTATGTTCTCGACCGGGTCGACCATGAGGAGCATCCGCTGAACTGGAAGTCGTTCATGGAAGTGTACCTCGAGGACTACCATGTCTCGGCCGTGCACCCGGGCTTTCGGACGTTCGTCAACCAAGAGGACCTTCGCGCCCCGCAACGAACGACGCGCGGCGAGCGGTTCTTCGCCGAGATGGTCAGCGCCCGCTGGCCGCTCGGCACGCCAGGCTCCCCGCGGTTTGCCGAATACCAGCGGCTGCTGTTGGAAATCACCGGCGGCGAGGAGCCGCCGTTCGGCGCCATCTGGCTCTCCTACTTCCCGTCGACGCTCATCGAGTGGTACCCCTACTTCAACGTGGTGACCACGTACGATCCGCTCGGCCCGGAGCTCACGCGGCTTACGTCTCAGTACTACGTCCGCCGCGACATTCGCGAGTCACGCCCCGATTTCGTCGCCGCTTGTCACGCTGTGCTCGAGGAGGTGACCGACGAGGATCACGACGCCTCGGTCCGATTGCACGCCGGCCGCCGCGCGCTGTGGCAGCAAGGCGTCGAGCGGCAAGGCCCGTACCAGGAACCGATGGAGCAAGGGCTGCAGCACTTCCATCAGTTCCTGCGCACGTGTACAGGAGCGGAGTCATTCTGAGCGGAGCGAAGAATCTAGTGTTACGCCAGAGATCCTTTGCTTGTTGAGCGATGACGCCGCCACGCCTCTCCGGGACGCGTTCTAGCCCGCGCTAGTCGCGGCGCTCAGAGCCCGCCAAGAATCTTCCGCACCCGCTCCTTTGCCTGTTCGTAGGCTTTTCGATCGGCTTCGCTGGCGTCGGGATACGCCGCCGTTCGCATGAACCCGTGGCCGGCGCCCTCGTACACCACCGGCTCATAGGTTTTGCCGAGCTCCTTCATCTTCTCTTGAACCCGCGGCACTTGTCCCGTGATGCGATGATCGTTGCCGCCGTAAAAGCCGTACACCGGGGCCTTGATCTTCGCGAGCGTCGCATCGTCCGGCGCCGAGCCGTAGAAGACCATCGCCGCCGCTAACTCCGGGTTGTGAGCCGCATAGGCGAACGACTTGCCGCCGCCCCAGCAGAAGCCCATACACGCCAGCTTGCCGTTGGAGGCGTCGAGCTTCGTTACGTGCGCAGCCGCGGCGTCGAGATCGGCCATGACCTGGTCGTTCTCGAGCTTGTAGATCCCTTGCGTGGCGGCGTCGATCGATTCGTAGGAGTCGGTATTGCCGCCGCCGGGGCCGGCGCCGCTGAGCATGTCCGGAGCGATGGCCACGTAGCCTTTCTCGGCCACTCGGTCGGCGACCAGGCGAACCCAGTCGGTCAGCCCCTTGTTCTCATGGATGACGAGCACCGCGGCGGCCTTCTCGCTCACCTCGGGGAACACGACGAAGCAGCGTACTTTGCGGCCGCCTTCGCTCTCGACGTCCACCCATTCATGATGCCGCGGCGACTTGTCGAGGGCCTCCTTCACGGGGTCGGCCGCCTGCGCGACACACGTACGACTAACCGCCGTCATGCCTAGAGCCAGCACAAAGATCTGAAAGAACCGGTGCGTGCGCATGGCCAAGTCCCCCTGAGTAGCTAGAGTGTGCAGACGCCCACGAAAGAAACGCATCTTATCCGATCGTCCAGGGCCAAGCCATTCATCGCCCATGCCCAGCGGGAGCGCCATCCGCCCATCTGGCGCGATGAAACGTGGATTAACCGGTAGCGGGATCCTCCGCGCGTCAGCGGCAGGAATTTTGTCGCGAAACGCGATTTTTGGCGACAAAATGCAACTTCGCCGACAGGCGATCCGGCCCCGACCACGATTGGGGCCAAGCACATCAGCGGCCCTGAACGCTATCACGCGGAACCGAGTGGGCGCGGCGGCGCGGCTATATATGTACATGCGTCCATATATAAGAAATGGCGCGGCCAATTTCAACAAAAACTTTTTCGACGCCTCCCGGAAAGGAGAGAGGCGATTGGCGGCCCGCGTTGGTACGGACAAACGAAATCGGTTGGCGGCGTTGCCGACCGATTACCGCCGCCGGCGGCGAAGGAAGACGGCCGCGGCCATTAGCGCCAGTGCCGCGCCTGCAGGTTCCGGGACCGCCGCCATCGCGGGCGGCCCGAAGTTTTGTCCCAGCGTGCGCTGCCAGACGAGAAAATCGGCGCCGTCGACGACGCCGTTGCCATTGCCGTCGGCCTCGGCTTTGGTGGTCGATCCAAGATCGGCTTTCCAGACGGCGAGATCGGCGGCGTTGACTTGGCCGTCGAAGGTGTAATCGCCGGCGGGAAGATTCAGCGGCAGAATCCTGCTGAAGGTGACCAGATGCTGCTTCAAGATAGTGCCGCCGGACCAATTGCGAACCGGCAATGTGTCGAAGGGGCTACCCGCATTCACGCGTGGAAGCGCCGCGATGGCGTCGACGACTGACATGCCGTTTCCTACGACGCGCCCGAAGGCGGTGAACCCGCCGTTCTGGTTGTCCAGGTTTTCGGAGTTATCGGCGAGATTGAAGAACCATTGATTCGTCGCGCTGTTGGGATCGCCGCCGAGCTTGGCCATCGCTATGGTGCCGCGCAGATTTGAAATGCCTGGCTCGTTGGGCGCCGGCGGGTCCTGCGGAACCTGCTGCACCCCAACCGCGTCAGACGGGTACTTGAACCCGCCTCCCTGAACGACGAACCCCGGCACGCTG
>DASVCM010000232.1:0-4040 GCA_036381635.1 Lacipirellula sp. | reverse complement strand
GTTCGCCCACCGGGCTGACATTCGGCGCCGGCACGAAGTTCCCGGGGAAGTACCAAAAGGCTTTGTTTGCCGGCGACTGGAGCTATGGCAACATCTATGCGTTCCACATTCAGCCGAAGGGCTCGTCGTATGAGGCCGAGGTTGAACGCTTCGCCTCCGCGATGCCGCTGGGCGTGACGGACATGATCGTGCGCAAGGAGGACGGCGCGCTGTACTTCGCCGTCGGCGGGCGGAACAGCGAGTCGGCGCTATACCGGATCGTCTGGACAGGCGAAGGCGTAGAAGCCGAGGCGCGCCAGATCGTTGATGAAGCGCCAGGCACGTCGCCAAAGTCGACGCTTGACGCTCGTGAGCTTCGGTATTCGCTTGAAGCGCTTCACGTGGCGCCGGCTTCGGAAGCGGCAGTCAAACAAGCCTGGCCCCATCTGGGCAACCCGGACCGATTCATCAGCACGGCCGCAAGAGTCGCGATCGAGCATCAGCCGCTCACCTCATGGCGCCAACTTGCCCTCTCGGAACCAAACGTCGACGCCCGCATCACCACCCTGGCGGCGTATGCCCGCGTTGCCGACGTCTCGCAGCAATCGCCGTGGGTCGACGCCATCACGGCAGCGAATTTCAATAACCTCGATCGCCGGCAAAAACTCAACCTGCTTCGCGCCGCGGCGCTGGGCGCGATTCGGTTTGAGCCGCTGCAACCCTCCACCCGCAGCAAGCTGCTCGCCGCGTTTGACTCGCACTATCCGGCCAAAGATCCGCTCGTGAACCGCGAGCTCAGTCATCTGCTCGTCCGCTTGGGCGCGGCGAACATTATTCCGCGGCTCTTGGACGTGATGGAGCAGGCGCCGACGCAAGAGGAAGCCATCGACGCCGCCATGACGGCCAGCGTCGTACGCGGAGGCTGGACGACTGAGCACCGCACGCGACTGCTCGATTGGTTCGACAAGTCCTCGCGAATGGCCGGCGGCATGTCGTTCTTCGGCTATCTCGTGGCGGGCCGCGATCAGTTTATCGGCAACATGTCGCCGGAGGACCGCGCCCACTTCGCCGAGCGGCTGGCCAAGCCGTTCGCCGAGCAGCCGGCGCAGATCGAAGCCGAAGTGCGGCCGTTCGTCCGCGAGTGGACGCTCGATGAGGTCGCCAAGCTGGTGGAGAACGATCAGGCGCCGCGCGATTTCGAGATCGGCCGCAAAATGTTCGCGGCGGCCGGCTGCTACAACTGCCACCGCGTCGCCGGCGCCGGCTCCTCGATCGGCCCCGATCTCACGGGCGTGGGCGGACGGTTCGGCGCCTACGACATTCTGCGGTCGATCATCGAGCCGAACCATGCCATCTCCGACCAGTACCAGCAAATGGTCTTCGAGACCAACGGGCGGATCATCGTCGGCCGGGTGACGAATATCCACGGCCAAGACATTCACGTGAGCACCAACATGCTCGATCCCAAGAGCACGGTGTCCATCAAGCGCGACGAGCTCGACGATTCCTATCCGTCGGACGTCTCGGTCATGCCAACCGGGCTGCTCAACACGCTGTCGGCCGAGGAGGTTCTCGATCTGCTGGCGTTCCTCCGCTCCGGCGGCCGGGCGGACCATCCGCTATTCAGCGCCGGCGGCAAATAAGGTTCGGGGCGCAAAAGCAACCATCGTGTCATTCTGAGGCCTTCCGAGGAATCTAGCCGGACCCCTCGGCGGACCTTGGGGGACAGGTTCAGACCGACACGTAGCATGTGCTGCCGTTGCTAGCGTGACCGTAGCTATAGTTGCGACCCAGCGCCGGCCGATAGAGAACCTGCGCCGGCAAATTCTGCGCTCATCACCCACTTTTCCAACGGACGGTCTCACCGCCTCGCGCCGACGCCAGCTCCGTCCCAGTGCGCACGGATCGCGCTCATGCTGAACTTGTTCCTTCGCCCATTGCGAATGCTCGCGCAGGCGCTCATTGGCAACGACACGCCGCGGCAGTCGGCCTGGGGCTTTACGCTGGGAATGATGGTCGGCTTGCTGCCGAAGGGGAATCTGATCGCCGCCTGCCTGGCGATGCTGCTGTTCGGCACGAAGGTCAACCGCGCGGCCGGGCTGCTGGGGATCGGGTTGTTCTCGTACATCGGCTGGGCGCTGGACGACTTCGCTCATCAACTCGGCTCAGCCGTCATCATGGGCGAGGCCGTTCGGCCCTGGATCGCCGCTCTCTACGAGCAGCCGCTTGGACCTTTTGTGGGGCTGAACAATACGGCCGTCGTTGGGCAATTGCTGATCGGCCTCTACCTCGCCTACCCGGTCTACCGCGCTGCGTACGCGATGGCCAAGTTCGTTCGCCCGCGCGTGCATGTGTACCTGATGAAGTACCGCATTATCCGCTGGTTGCGGGGGGCCGAGGTGGGCGCCCAATGGGGGCTCGAACGATGAACCGACCAAGGCCGATGGCCGCGATTCGCGCCGCCGCCAGCGCGCTGTTTCGCAAGGTATTCCGCTGGCAATACGTCGCGCCGCGGCTGGTCATCTTGCTGGCTTGCTATTTGACGGTGCGATACGGCCTCGATCCCTTCCTCCGCTGGGCGATGGTCACGGCGGGCGAAGCTGCCGTAGGCGCCAAGGTCGAAGTGGCTGAAGTGCGCACCTCACTTCGCCGCGGCGAGCTCGTGGTGACCGGCGTCGCCGCCGCCAACCCGAGGAAGCCAATGCGCAACCTGGCGGAGGCCGGCGAGCTGCGGCTCGAAATCGACGGGGCGCAACTGTTGCGCGGCCGCGTCGTCGTTCACGACGGCGTCCTCCTCGGCCTCCAATTCGACTCGCAGCGAACAACCTCGGGCGCCCTTGAGGTTACGCCGTCGACTGATGAAGGCCCATCACCCCTCGATCCCGTCATCGCTGCCGCCCAAGACAAAGCGCTCGCTTGGTTCGACAGCCTCAGCGGCCGCATGGAGCAGGACCTGATGGCCTCGTTAGCGACGCCGCGGGTCGCCCAGGAGTTGGAAGACCGCTGGCCGAAGCAGTACGACGCCCTCAAGGCGCGCGCGGAGGAGCTGCGGACTCGCTCGAAACAAATCGAAGACTCGTTTCGCGAGGTGAAGCGTAATCCGTTACGAAATCTTCCTGAATTGGAACAGTTGCAAAAGGACCTCCTGAAGACGCAAGCGGACCTCAAGACGACGCTCGCAGAAATCAAGGCGCTGCCGGACCAGGCGAAGGCTGATCGCGAGGCGCTCGCCGTCGCCCGCAAGCAGGACGAACAGTTCTTCCGCGAGCATCTCAAGCTACGCAGCATCGACGCGGATGAGCTGAACCGCTATCTCCTCGGCGAGACGGCCAGCGGCTACCTCGACCGATTTACCTACTGGACTGCGCAGGCGCGGAAATTCATTCCGAAGAAAAAGATCGAATCGCCGGCGCGTACCCGCGGCACGAACGTGCTATTCCTTGCGCGGAAACGGCCGAAATGGCTGATCGAGCGCGTGGAACTTGCCGGCCAGATTCGCGTCAACGGCGAAGCACTCAGGTTTACCGGCCAACTCGTCGATGCCGCGTCGGAGCCGGAGCTGCACGACCGACCGCTGCGGCTGTCGCTGGTGAGCCGCGGTGCAATCGAGGGTAAAGTCGTTGTCGAACTCGATCGTCGCAGCCATACGCCGCACGATTCGCTCACCATCGACGTGCCGAAGCTGATGCTCGGCGATCGAACGCTTGGCAAGACGGAAAAACTGGCCGTCAAGGTTACGCCGGGCGAGGCCAGTCTGAAAGCGGACATCAAGCTGGACGGGCAGAAGCTCTGCGGCATTATCGAAGTACGGCAATCTTCTACGCTCGCCGCCGACACGACGATTCTGCGCGACGACCGGATCGCGGCGGTGTTGCAGGAATCGCTCAGCGGCGTCGACCAATTGGCGGCGACGATTCACCTCGAAGGCACGCTGAAGCGGCCCGACGTCAAGATTGAATCGAATGTCGGACCACAATTGGCGGCGGGCGTCACCCACGCCGTGCAGAAGTACCTCACCGACCGCGCCGAGCGTCTGGAGGCGAAGATTCAGGCCAAGGTGG
>DASVCM010000231.1:0-3548 GCA_036381635.1 Lacipirellula sp. | reverse complement strand
CTTTTCCGCCCGTAGTATAATGGGCAACTTGATTCAGTCTCGCACGCCCCGCGCGAATGAGGGCAATGCCGCCCCTTGGTGGCCTATGCCTTCAACGTACACGAGTTGCTATGTCCACCGATGTGCTTCCGGCCCAAGACGAAGCTTCCGCTGGCGATGGCCAGTTCGTCACCCCGACGGCTCATCCCGGCGACGCGCCGCACACGCGGCGGCTCCCCTGGCCGGCGACGACGATCGATCCCAAGCGGATTCGCTGGCGTTACGCCGTCGGCATTCCGCTGGTCCACTTGCTCGCGTGCCTGGCGTTCTTCCCCTATTACTTCAGTTGGACCGGCGTGGCGCTGGCCATCGCCGGCCTGTACGTCTTCGGCACGCTGGGCATCAACCTCTGTTACCACCGCCTCCTCACGCATCAGGGCTTTGTGGCCCCGAAGTGGCTTGAACACTCGCTCGCCATCCTCGGCGTTTGCACGCTGCAAGATACGCCGGCCTGCTGGGTCGCGATGCACCGCATCCACCACAAGCACTCCGACGAACAGCCCGATCCGCACAGCCCGCTGGTCAATTTCCTCTGGGGCCACTGCGGCTGGCTGATGTACCAGAACCGCGACTTCCTGAACGTAAATTACTATCAGAAATTCACCCGCGACCTGCTCCGCGATCCGTTCTACATGAAGCTGGAGCGCGGCGCCAATTGGCTCTGGATTTACCTCGGCAGCATGGCGTTCTTCTATTCGCTCGGCTTTGCGATCGGCTGGCCTCTCTGGGGCCTGGCCGCCGCCAACCAGTTCGGCCTGAGCCTGATGGTGTGGGGCGTCTTCGTCCGCACCGTCCTCACCTGGCACATCACCTGGTCGGTCAACTCGGTAACCCACGTCTGGGGCTACCGCAACTACGAGACCGACGACAACAGCCGCAACAACTGGCTCGTCGGCCTCTGGTCCAACGGCGAAGGCTGGCACAACAATCACCACGCCGACCAACGCGCCGCCGCCCACGGCCACAAGTGGTGGGAATTCGACGTGACGTGGATCACGATCCGCTTCCTCGAGAAGCTCGGCCTGGTGCGCGACATCGTCCGCCCGCGGTCGTGGAAGGTCGTGAGTCTAGAGTCGAGTGTCTAGAGCCAGAGGACAAGGTCGAGCGCGCCCCTTCTGGCTCTCGACTCTCGACCTGTCTACTCCCACCAGAACTGATCCGGCGAAGCCGCCAGTTCCTCGCGCACCTCGCCGACCGACTCCACCGTCTCGGTCTCGCTGGCAATGTGCCACGGCAGCATCTCGACGCCGCCCGAGGCGGTCATCACCCACTGCCGGCCCTTCTTCGTGGCGCTCACCTTGGTGGGCGTCTGCCTGGGCGCGGCGTATTGATCTTGCCGCTCTTGGGACATCAGCCGCGGCAGTTGCAGATTGGCAATATCCAGCAGGCGCTCCTTTTCGACCAGAGCGCCGATCACCGCCAGGTCCATGATGTTGCGAAGCTGCCCGAAGGACGAATCGTGCTTCGCCAGTTCGTCGTACTTTTCGGTCATCGTGTCCGCCCACCGCTCGGCGATCGAATTTTTGCCGCCGGTCGAAGTCTTATCGCCTGTCTCGGTAATGTAGCTCTCCTCGGTCAGGCACTTCACGCCCGGGCCGCGCAGCTCCCACGCCAGGCCGTCGGCCGACTTGGCCAGCGGCTCGTAGTTCGGCGCCAGCCACCACCGCTGCATCATGTTGCTCATGCCGCGGCCGCTGGCGTCGAGCATGCTCAGAAAGCTCGGCATCCCATCAACCGGCGACGGCTCAAACTCCATCGCCAGCCGTTTCATCCGGAAGTCGGCGGCGACCATTGTGCGAGCGAACCGGCTTGTCTCGGCCACGCCGGTGATCGTGATCTGCTGCGGCCCGACCGCCTCCTCAATCTCGGCGAACGTCTGCTCCGGATTGCCGATCGTGCTCCGGCCGCTCAAGTACGCCTGCAGCCGCTGGATGCCTTCTTTGGTCGGGTCAATCGAGCAGGTGATCGCCTCGGTCCGCGAGGACTCGCCGCTGCGCAGCGCCGTCATCAGGTCGTCCAGGTGCAGCACCGGATAGTTGGTCGTCGCGCCGACGATATTGCCAAGCCCGTCCATCTTCCAACCCTCGGCAGGACCGGCGAGCACGATGTCCTGCGTCTCCGGGTAGACGAACACGTACTGCACGCGCTGCAGCCCGGCGAGGTACTTCACCTCATCGGGAATCGGCTTGTTTTCTTTGGCACATTGCTGGAGCACCGCCTCGATCTGCTTCAGCGAAACGGCCCGCAGCTCGGTGAACTCATCGAGCGCCGCCGGCACGTCCAGCTTCACCTGCTGGCGAAGCTGGTCCAGTTCGCGTTTGTCGTTTACCGTCGGCGCCTCGAGCACCCCCTCCGGGCTGATCGCCACGCCGCCCACCGAGCGGTTGTTGAAGAACCCCGCATCCACCCGCGGAGCATCGCTGAGGCTCGTCAGCACGAAACCGCACGCAAACAGAAAGGCGCCAAACGTGGACCGTGTCATCGAGATTCTTCTCCTGAACCGAAACCGCCCAAGCTGCCAGACTTAGCGGTAAAGCCTGCCGGGGCGCAGAGGTGTGCGTCGGCCGCAGCGCGGGGAAAGCCGCACATTCGGCCAGGCGGCCGCCGCAGTTCTCTAAGTTAGTTGCTAAGGTGTTATAGTTCAACAGTTTTCGCGTGCTCGCTAGTGTCCTGAGACGGCATGTCGCTTGTTTTGCAGGCCCGGCCTTTGGCCGGGGGTGACTCTCCATCGAAGTGACGCGTAGCCCCAACGCATCGCTGCCCCCGGCCGAAGGCCGGGGCTACAGGAATAGCCCTGCGGCAACACGGTTTAGAACCTCACAGAGACATCGGCTAACTCCTCACTCAGGCGGTACAATTCACCAAACCCCTTGCCCCGCAACGCCTTTGCACGCCAATGAGCTTGAATCGCTGCCCTGCCGCGGAATAAGGTGTAGCTTAGGGGCCGACCACCAGCCAATCGTTGCAGAATTGAACACCTCCGGCGGCCTCAACCGGCCCCGCATACGCCTGTGTCGAACGCTTATCTGATCATCCGCGAAGGCTCCAAATGGGCCGACGTCTTTCGGCTCGTCCCGGGCGAGTCGGCCACGATCGGCCGCGGCCCCACCAACGCCATCGTCATTAAAGACGAACGCTGCAGCCGCAACCACGCCGAAGTGTTTCAGGCCGGCGGCCAGTGGCTGCTTCGCGATCTCGACAGCCGCAACGGCACGATGGTCTCCGGCGATCGAATCGCGTCGGACCGTCAGTTGGAGCCCGGCGACATCATCCAGATCGGCAACTCGCACCTTGCGTTTGTCGAAAACCTCGCCCAGGCATTCCCGGACGATTCCAGCACGCTGCTCAAAACCTCGCGGCCCGTCGATGGCGCCGGTACAGGGATCAGCCTTCCCGCGGAGCCGGACGACGACAGCGTCTTCGAAGCGTTCGAGCCGACCCTCATCACGCACCGCAAGGGGCAAAGCCGCTACCTCGAGGCGCCGGAGCTCGACGTCGTCGACTCGAGT
>DASVCM010000230.1:0-2101 GCA_036381635.1 Lacipirellula sp. | reverse complement strand
GACGATGCTCGGCGACGGCAACGGCAAGCGCGCCGACGGCGACTCGAAGATCGCCATCGTTTACGCCGTCGGCCCGATCATGACCGGCGAAAGCCAAAGCGGCATGTTCGGCGGCAACGTGATGGGCTCGACCACGATCGTCGAGGCGCTGAAAGATGCGGCCAAGGACGAGTCGGTCAAAGCGATCGTCCTACGGGTCGACAGCCCCGGCGGCTCGGCCCTGGCGAGCGACCTCATCTGGCGGCAGACCCAGGCCATCGACAAGCCGATCGTCGCCAGCATGGGCGATGTCGCGGCCAGCGGCGGCTACTACATCTCGATGGGCGCCGACCGGATCTTTGCGGAGCCGGGCACGGTGACTGGTTCCATCGGCGTCGTTGGCGGCAAGATGGCGATGAAGGGGCTGTTCGACAAGCTGGGGATCGACACCGAATCGATTGCTCGCGGCGAAAACAGCGGCATGTTCTCGTCGACCGCCAAGTTCTCCAAGAGCGAGCGCGAGGTGGTTGAAAAGATGATGAAGGACGTCTACGAGCAGTTCACCTCGAAGGCGGCCAAGGGCCGCGGTCTGGAGCAGGACGAGCTCGAGAAGTTCGCCGGCGGCCAGGTCTTCACTGGCCGGGTGGCCAAGCGGCACGGCCTGGTCGATGAAGTCGGCACGCTTCGCGACGCCATCCAGTCGGCCAAACGGCTGGCTGGGCTCGACACCGATGAGAAAGTCGAGATCAAGGTGCTGCCGAAGCCGGAGAACCCATTTGAGGCGCTGTTTGGCGCCGATCTGGATGCGGAGAAGGAGGCCAGCGCTCAGGTGCTCACCACCATCGGCGTGTTGGCGCCGGAGCTGAAGGGCGCCCTGCAGCATGCCATGCAGTTACGCATGGTGATGCAGGAGCCGGTGGCGCTGATGATGCCGTATTGGTTTGAGATCAAGTAGCCCTGCTAGCATGGCTTGAAAGCAACGACCGCTGGTCGCGCAGAATGGCGTGGCCAGCGGTTTTCTCGTGCGCAGGGCGCCATTGCCCAGCCGGGATTCGTGTTGGTCGATGCCGTGTCAGTTGCTAGGATTCGCGGCCAATCCATTTGGCCTGAGAAGCCGCATGCAACTTACTAAACCACTGCCCATTACCTCGACCCAGCAATGGTTGAGGAAAGATCGTATCCACGTTCCTTCCACCGATCACCGCTGGATCCGTAGCCACGCGCAGGTGCCGACGCCGTATGCGGCGTCGCCCGAAACGCTTCGCATCTACTTTGGCGCCCGAGACGCCAACAACCGGACGTCGACCGTCTTCGTTGACGTGGATGCAAACAATCCTGCCAAGGTGCTTCGCTTGCATGATGAGCCCGTGCTGCCGCTGGGTAGCCTGGGCTGCTTCGACGACGCCGGCGTGATGCCCTCGTGCGTGGTCACCGTCGGCAACCAGCTCTATCTCTATTACACCGGCTGGAATACGAGCACGACCGTTCCCTATCGCAATTCGATCGGCGTGGCCGTGAGCGACGACGGCGGGTTTACTTTTCGGCGTCCGTTCGAAGGCCCGATCCTCGATCGTACGGCGGCGGAGCCGCATTTCTGCGCCACGCCGTTCGTGATGCGCGACGGCGGCCTCTGGCGGATGTGGTATCTCTCCTGCACTGAGTGGACGATGGTCGACGGCAAGCCGGAGGCCCGGTATCTCATTCGGTATGCGGAATCGAACGACAGACTCGAGTGGCGGCGGCCGAGGACGATCGCCATCGACTATCTTCGTCCGGACGAGGCCATCGCAAGGCCGTGGGTGCTTAAAGGTCCTGGCGGTTATGAGATGTGGTACTGCTTCCGGTCGAACCGCGGCTACCGCGCCGATGTGAAGCAAAGCTACCGGCTCGGCTATGCGACCTCCGCCGACGGCCTCGCGTGGACGCGCCAGGATGACGTGCCGCAACTCACCGGCCCGAGCGATGGCTGGGACGCCGACATGCTCGCGTATCCGGCGGTCGTCGAAGCGGCGGGCCGCCGCTACTTGTTCTATAACGGCAACGGCTTTGGCCGGACCGGATTCGGGCTGGCCGAGCTCAGCACATAACCTGTGGGAGCGGTTTCTGACCGCGAAGAACGGCA
>DASVCM010000229.1:0-2961 GCA_036381635.1 Lacipirellula sp. | reverse complement strand
AAGGAAATGGGCCGCGGCGATTTCACAAAGATCCCCAACGGTATTCCCTCGGTCGAGGATCGCGTCAACCTGCTCTACACGCACGGCGTCGCGCGCGGGCGGATCGACCTGCAAACGTTCGTCGACGCCGCCAGCACACAGGCGGCGCGACTGTTCGGCCTTTATCCGCGCAAGGGAACCATCGCCGTGGGCAGCGACGCCGACCTGGTGGTCTACGATCCGGATTATCGCGGCCAGATCTCGGCGACGACGCAGCAAATGGCCGTCGACTACTCCGCCTTCGAAGGCTGGGAAATCGAAGGTCGCCCGTCGCTGGTCACCGTCCGAGGAGCGGTGCAGGTACGCGACGCCAGATTCGTCGGCACGCGAGGACATGGCAAGTTGCTGACACGCGCCGCCACGCACTTCTCGGCGCCATGAAGTCGATGCCGCGTCAGGATCGATATGCGAGACCGCTACTCAATCATTCTTGCGGTTCTCGCCGCGGCGTTCTTGCTGCGAGTCGCGGGCCAGGCGCTCGTGGCGGTTGGCGGCGTCAAGTTCCTGCCGCCGATGGAACAGTGGTATTCAGGCCTCATACCTTATCCCGTCTTGCTGCCGGTGCAGCTAGTTATACTTCTGACGCAGGCAAAGATCTCGCGGGATATCGCGCGTGGCGCGGGGTTCTTCGCCCATTGCCGTCCCTGGGGCGGTAAGCTGCTGGAGCGGTTCAGCATCATCTACTTCGCCGCGATGGTCCTTCGCTACGTCGCGACGATGTATCTGTATCCGGAGCGGCGGTGGTTTTCTGGGACCATCCCCATTTTCTTTCACTGGGTCCTGGCGGCTTATCTATTCGTCTTATCGCGATACCAACTTTCGGAAACTTGTGTGGCGCCGGCCGACAATAACGCCGCCCAGGGAGCGAATTAGATTATGACCGAGCCGGCCGTCGCCCTGACCGACTATTTCCTGGCCGCCGAGGCGGCGATTCTCGCCGCCATTCTGCGACGCCGGGGAGCTTCGTCGAGCGGAATACGGCATTGGCTGGCGCTGTTTTTCGCATCGGTCGCCATCGCATCGCTGTGCGGCGGAACGGTGCACGGATTCTTTCATGACGAGCAGTCCCTCGGCAACACAATCCTGTGGGCGGCGACGATGCTGGCAATCGGCGTGACGGCGGCTTCTACCTGGGCGATCGGCGCTGAGCTGCTCGCTTCCGAGCGGTGGGCGGGAGCCGTCCGCATCGCTGCCCTCGCCCAACTGGCGGTCTATAGCGTCGTGGTTGTTTTATTCACCAGCGCGTTCTGGGTCGCCATCCTGATGACGCTGCCGGCGTCTCTGTTCCTGCTGCTTGTGGCGGCAATTGGCGGTCGTGGCGCGAGACGGCGGCCGCGGCGGTTGCTCGCGGCGGGCGTGACGTTGAACCTGGTCGCCGGCGCGCTGCAGCAGCTTCGGGTAGGAATGCCCGGCGAGCATTTCGATCACAACGTGCTATACCATGTGCTGCAGGCGATGGTGCTGGGCTTGTTGTTCTTAGGCGGTCTACGGCTTGTCGGCGAATCTTCGCCAGGAGCTTAGCATGGAAACACGGCGGGAGTTTCTTGCTCAAACGGCCGGCGCCGGCGCCTCCCTGGCGCTGCCCTCAGCAGCGGTCCAAGTATGGGCCAATAATGAGGCCGGCGTTTGGGTCAACGACGTCCAATCGCAACTGAACGCCACGCGCGTTCATCGCATCGTCAAACCTACGTCGCTTGACGAAATCGAATCCGCGCTCAGTGCAGCCGCTCGCGAGGGGCGGGCCGTCTGCGCGGCAGGCGGCCGGCATGCCATGGGGGGGCAGCAATTCGCGGCCGACGCCGTGCTGCTTGACATGAAGCAATTCAATCGCGTCCTTCGCTTCGATCGCGACCAGGGCACAATTGATGTGGAGGCAGGCATTGAGTGGCCGGCGCTCGTCGATTACCTCCATCGCGAGCAAGCCGGCGATCCGCGGGCGTGGGCCATCCGCGAGAAGCAATCCGGCGTCGACCGCGTCAGCCTGGGCGGCTCGCTCGCCGCGAACATCCATGGCCGCGGGCTGCAGTTCCCGCCGATCGTCGGCGACGTCGAGTCGTTCCTGCTCGTCGATGCCGAGGGACGGGCGCAAACATGCAGCCGCCGCGAGAACCCGGAATTGTTCACCCTGGCCATCGGCGGCTACGGGCTATTCGGCCTGATCGCCGAGGTGCGCCTTCGCCTGACGCGCCGCATGAAGGTTGAGCGGGTCGTGGAAATCATCCCGGTAAAGGACCTCATCGACCGCGTCGATGAGCGGATTCGGCATGGATTCGTGTACGGAGATTGTCAGTATTCGACCAATCTCGAGAGCGACGCGGCGTCGCACCCCGGCGTGTTTTCCTGCTACCGCCCGGTCGACGATGCGACGCCGCTGACGGACGACCGGCGGGGCCTGTCGGCCCAGCATTGGCAAGAACTTTATCGACTGGCCCGGACGGATAAGCAGCAAGCGTTCGAGAAGTATTCCAAGTATTACCTGAGCACCAACGGCCAGGTGTACTGGTCCGACAAGCACCAACTGGCTGGAAACTTCGACGCCTATCGCCAGGCAGTCGACCTGCGGAGCGGCACGGAAGTGATCACTGAGGTTTATGTGCCGCGGGCGGCGTTTGTGGAGTTGATGTCCTGCTGCCGCGAAGACTTCGTCAAACACGACGTGGACATGACCTACGGCACAATTCGCTTCATCGAGAAGGACGAAGATACCTTCCTGCCATGGGCCGTCGAGCGGAGCGTGTGCATCATCTGCAATCTGCACGTCGCCCACACGGCGGCGGGCAAGGCGAAAGCCGCCGAGGATTTCCGGCGAATCATCGATCGCGCGATCGAGCTCGGCGGCCGGTATTATCTGACCTATCACCGCTGGGCGAGCCGGAAGCAGGTCGAGGCGTGCTACCCACAGATCGTTGAGTTCCTGCGGCT
>DASVCM010000228.1:0-3863 GCA_036381635.1 Lacipirellula sp. | reverse complement strand
CCCTGGTCATCGTTCCACCGCTACGTCCGCCTCGGCGAATACTCGCCCGGCTGGGGCAATGCCGCCCTATGGTACGGCGATGAATGGAGGAACTATGAGTAGGACGGCGCCCCCAACGTAGGATGGGTTCGCCGCGTAGCGGTAACCCATCAGCACCCCTGCAAACGAATGTTATGCGAAACGTTGCCGCGCCCGGTCGCCTATCCGTTGCGAAACCCCCGGAGTTATACTAACGCCCGCGCCGATGGCCAAGAACATCGACAAAATCATCTTGCGAGCGAAGCGCCGGATCGGAGGCTCCTAAGACATGTGCCGCCTCATAGTAGTTGCCATCGCGCTAATCGCAGTTCCTGCCGTCGGTGATGAATTGACGGATCGGGCGGCGCGGGCTCTGGGCGAGCGGGCCCCCGCGCCGTTTGAGCGGGTTTCGCCCATAACGATGAGGAGACTCTTATGGCTTCCCACACAGTCCCGTGCTGGCAAACTGTCGCGGGGCGCTATTGAGCGAGCCGAAAATTCCCTA
This sequence comes from Lacipirellula sp., assembly GCA_036381635.1. Lineage (GTDB taxonomy): Bacteria > Planctomycetota > Planctomycetia > Pirellulales > Lacipirellulaceae > Lacipirellula. The sequence goes on along the minus strand of DASVCM010000228.1, from coordinate 3,340 downwards.
CTTCTATTAATGTGCGGGCGCCACGATTTTGCGCCGCCGGAAGGGGCGAAGCCGGTATTGTTCGCTGGCAAGGTGGACGTCGATTTCGCTGCTATCCGAGATGGTTTGGCCATGCTGACGTTTCAAGCGGTGCTGAAGGCTTCTGAAGGGATGCCCGCTGAGGAGATTACCCCCGTAGCGATGCAACTCGGTGACAACGCAGTTGTGCTATTGTCGCATCGCGGCGCTGTGTTAGATCGGCAAATAGCGCTGGCCATCGAGCTAGACCCCCTCGCAAAGAACATAGTACTATTCTTCGTCCACAGCAAAACGCACTCGCCCATTCCTTCCGAGTGGCTAAGCGTCAAAGGCGAGAAGTTAGGCGTGTACATTTATCCGATTGATCGCCCTGCACTGATCGCGGCGCAGCCCGAGAAGGCGCAGGCCGACAAGCGAGCGGCCGAAGAGGCGGCGAAACGTCAAGCGGAGGAGCAGCGAGCTGCACGTATCGCCGCGATGAACCTCCTCGATTGGCGGACGAAAGACGGCTCTAAGAGAGTGCGTGGCGAGTTTGTCAAGTACGAGCGCGGCGGGCTGACTATAATCACCGACGAACTAAAATCCGAGACTTTCCGGTTTGCCGATCTCGACGAGAAGAGCCGCGAGCAACTCCGCGACATCCTTCGCCAGAAGCGCGAAGCCGAGAGAAAGCATTCCAACAGACGCGGCACTCAATAAGTCTCGTCCACACTGTTTCCCGTGGGCGGCGTGTGGCATGCCCTCGTCCGCGTGGGCATGCTTGAGGCAATTAGATTTAAATCCATGCCCTCGTCGGCGACCTCCGCGGGCATGCCACCCCGCCGCAACTTATGAAACTGGGTTGCTAGTCCGGCCATAGATTGCGCTTGTCACAACGCCTAGCGCACCCCAAAGCGCTAGCCCCACCGCTACGTTCAGCGGCCAGGCAGCCCACGCTGGCCATGGCCCGTCGCCCCAAATGAGCCAGCCGCCCAATTCAAGCGGCCAAACGGCAATGTTAGCAAGTCAGTTACATCCTTTATTGGATTCGGGATGCCGGTTCGCAACGATTCGTATACGAATTCTGCGACGGCGAACACAAGCCAGAGCGCGCAACCTGCGAGCATGCCGATAAGGTGCTTGCGTGTCATTGAAGAACTATAGCGCTAGGCCAGATCGTAGTTTGTAGGATGGGTTCGACGCGCAGGCAACCGATGGGTTGCCGAAGACGGTCAACCCATCCGACAAACTGGGCAGGATGTCCGCGGCGCGCAGCCCTTACGTCCGCTGCGCCTCGGTCGACGGCCCCAGCGCCAACCCCTCAACATCCTTCGCCTCACACCACTTCGGCGACTTCGATGACCACACCCGGCTGTGCGGCTTCAACAGTCCCTGCCGGCCATGGGCCGCGAGCTCGTCGAAGCTCAAGGGACCCACCTTGTGGTGATCCGAGATGTAGTACCACTTAATCGGACGCGACTCGAGTGTGGCCGCGGGCGCCGTGCCTTCGTCCGCGTGGGCATGCTGCTTGCTCTCCAGGGCGTGCTGCACTTCCGGCGGCAGACTCGCCATGATGATCGAGGAGGCCGCCGGATCGTCGAACAGCCCCTTCACACGATGAGCCGCGACCCACATCCCGTCCGCTTCCTTCTTCACGGCGTCGTCGGGCATGAGCTGATGGCTGCGGGCCATCTCCAAAAGCTGCTTCGACGTGAACGGCCCCAACTCGGTTCCCATCAGCCGACAATACCACTGGGTCGCCATGGGACCCTCCCTTGCGAAGAGCGAAGCGAGAAAAGATGCCGCCGCGAAGGCGTCGTCGCCATTCTACTGCAAATCTCGATCCGACCCTACATGAGATCACTCTGAAGTTCGCCGACTTTTCGTCCTGGACGCCACCCGCGGCTACTTACTTCTTGGCGCGTTTCTCTGCGTCTCTGCGCCTCTGCGAGAGGACTTCCCTTCTTCACAACTACCTACTACCCCCTACCGACTACCGACTCATTTTCCCCCTAAATTCTTGCTGAAATTGGCCACCGCCTTTGCTAGGTTCAAAGGGAAGCAAATCGGTTGCTCCATATCATTCCTCATTCCTCATTCGTCATTCGTCATTCAATCACCGCTCTTTGATAACTTAACCCGCGTCCTGACGGCCAGTTGCACACAGGGCCTTGCGAGCAACGTGCGCCCCGCGCGGTTCTATCGCCGCAGGAGCGCCGATCATCGCCGCCTGCTGCTAACCAGGCTCATCCAGCGCCGGCGGGCCTTTGCCATCGCGACATGACGTGAGAATAGCCATAACTCCTGTCCTTAAAGGGAATTGGGATTCTGTCGCCAAAAATCGCGTTTGGCGACAAAATTCCTCGCGACAGAACGTCAAAAAGCCCTGCGCTTCTCGCGCCAACCTTGCGCCTAACTGCAGTCGTCCCATAGGCTTACTTTGCCCGCGCCGCCGGCCGATCTATAATGGAGCAGTCACGCTGCCTTTTCCCGCCGGCGGCCCTGGGGAGTCCGCTTTCACCGTTGTTTCACCCGCCGGCATCGCGACCACGCTCGCATGGACTACCACTCCATCACCCCGCCGCCCATTCGTGATGGGGACTCGTTCGGCCCGCTGGAGAGCGACGCGACCGTCATCGGCGCGCAGACCTCGATCACGCCGCACGACTACCCCCGCGGGCTAAGCTCGCGCGAGTTGGCCCACGCGCTGCGCGGCGAGATGCTCGGCCACTTCCTGCTGCAGCAGTTCATCGGCGGCGGCGGCATGGGCGTGGTGTTCAAGGCGCTCGACACCACGCTCGACCGCATCGTCGCGGTGAAGGTCGTCGCCTCGCACCGCGTCGGCAACGAGGACCTGCAGCGGCGGTTCCTCGTCGAGGCCCAATCGACCGCGCGGCTCGACCACCCGAACATCGCCCGCGTCCATTACATCGGCCGCGACCGCGGGCTGCCGTACATCGTCTTCGAGTTCATCGACGGCATCAATCTGCGCGACATGGTGAACCAGCGCGGTCCGCTGCCGGTGACCGACGCGATCGGCTACGTCTACCAGATCGCCCACGCGCTGGCCCACGCCTGGCAGCGCGAGGTCGTGCATCGCGACATCAAGCCGTCGAACATCCTCGTCACGCCCGACGGCCAGGCGAAACTCGTCGACATGGGCCTCGCGCGCCTGCGGCAGATGGACGGCGAAGAGGAGAACGATCTGACGGCCACCGGCATCACGCTCGGCACGTTCGATTACATCTCGCCGGAGCAGGCCCGCGACCCGCGCTCGGCCGACGCCCGCAGCGACATCTACTCGCTGGGGTGCACGCTGTTCTACATGCTCACCGGCCAGGCG
>DASVCM010000227.1:0-4903 GCA_036381635.1 Lacipirellula sp. | reverse complement strand
GTATGCCGGCCAAGGCGTGGAGGGCGAGGAGGCCAAGCGCTGGCGGGCCCCTGAAGATTTCGTGGTCCGAGAAGGGCAGCATCACTTAACCGTCGTGCTCAAACGGAAGTGATCGGAAAGCGACTAACAAGGCGCTTTGTTGACCCGCGGGCGCAACGGCCGCTTTGGCGTTTATCCTTTGCAGCGGTTATACTTCGCGTCATCCACTCGGTTGCGGACGGGCAATTAAGCTTTCTTGTTAGGCACAACGATGCGCGCCCTCCGCATTTCTCAATTCGTGGCGATTGCAGCAGCGTTTATGTTATTGACCATGGCGCTGATCAACCGTGGCAATCTCGGCATGAAGGGCATGCCGGTTCCGGCGGACAGCATCGTCGTATGCGTGATCGCATCCGCGGTTGCCGCCTACGTTGCGACGCGCGGCTGGCACTGGTTGCCCGCGCCATTCATTGCCGGCATCGTTGGCGTGTTTGCAGGGGGTCGGCTTGGCCCCACTGGCGGCGTTCTTGGTTTCCGGGTCGGCTTGGCGGTGGCTTTCGTTGTCGTCGCCGAGTCACGCCTAACCAAACGCTGCAGATAACCCGCCGGCCCAATGGCCGCTTTGGCACTTCTCCCCGGCCACGGTATACTGGCGCTCCATCCCGTTCGGTTGGGGGCGGGCAACTGAGCTTAGTCGTTTGGCGGCATGTTTGTGCGGTTCGTAATACCGGCGCGTGACGATGATTCCGGCCGGCGCCAGGGGCTGTTCCAAAAAGCGTACGCACTGCGTCGCTCCAATGAACTTTCAGCGCACTTACAGGAGCAACTCGATGGTGCGCTTACCTGGCTTGATGAGCACCTGAAGGCGCCAGATCGCTTTACGCGAGGCAAACGCAAGAACGAACCCGGCCTTGCCATCGGGTGGTTCAAGGCCTCTGCTCATGACCACATTGCACATATGCGCACGGTATGTCGTGTACTCAATGAATGCGACATCGCGACGGAAATGCTCACTACTGATCGCCCCGGCTATATCGTTTTCGAGGACGCGTATCAGGTGGCCGCGGCGCCCTTCTCGGACACGATCACTTGAAACTATCTAACATATTGCCGCAGACGACCCGCGGCCCAAAGGGCGCTTTCGCAACTCTCTTATGAGATAAAGGCGTCAGGAGTGCTGACGCCTTTTCTCGTCCGACTATCGGCGACGGAACGCCGCCGCGGCTGCCAGGCCCAGGACTGCCAGCGCCGCAGTCGCTGGTTCGGGTACGAGCGTGTCCGGTCCCGCGGCGAAACTTGCGGCGGCTTCGTCCGGCGTCAGGGCGTGGCTGTAGACGCGGAACTCGTTCACCCCGGCGTTGAGAATCGCATCCGGCCACTGCGAGCGGCCGAGCCACACGTTGACGTCGGCCAGCCCTGTGATCGGGAAGATCGTGGCCGTGGCTGCGATGTCGAGGTTGTTCGCCATGGGGCCCGTCGTACCGTACTGGACGCCGTTGCGATACGCCGTGACCGTGCCGGGCAGCCCGCCCGACTGATCGAACACCGCGATGATGTGCTCCTCGACGCCAATGGCCAAGTCGGTCGCGGCGGCGTCGGTATCGTCGACGATGCCTTCGGGCCCGGCCACGCCATTGGAGATAACGCGGAAGTCGTTGCCGCCGGCGCCCGCGCGCGGCACCACCTGCACGTAGGGGAAGTGGTCGTTGCCGCCGGCGGAGTTGCCGTCGATCGCGGCGCTGCTAATGCCCGCGGAGAACAGGGCGGCCCAGTCGCGATTGCTGGTCATGGTGACCCAGAACTCGACGGAGACGGCGCCGTGCGTGCCGGCGGCCGCGGCCTGGCTGATGAGAAAGTTCGGGAAGTCGACGTAACCCGCGGTGGCGGGAAGCGGGGAGCCGACGTTAAAGGCGGTCGAGCCGACGCTCGGGTCGGGATTGCTGATGACGACCTGACCGCCGGAGAAGCTGACGCCGTTTCCGACGGGCGTGCCGTGCTGGCTTCCGACCGAATCATTGGCGTTGCCGTCGAAGCTGTAGCGATGGACGAGCGCCGCGGAGGCCGTCGACGCGCACAGCGCGACAGCGCCGAGGACCAGTGCAAGTTGTGACTTCATTAGAACTTCGCCTCATGAAAAGCAATGATGACTAATCGATGCGCCGCATGCGCAGTTGTGGACGAGCGTGTGCGCGGACCATATCCAAACGTCCGCGGCATTCATACGTCACCTCTAGAGTACGTGGGCCCGCGGCCGGCAACAAGCTAAATGCCGCTATTTTCTGCGGCAGAGTTCTTAATTTGAATTGAGAATGCTTGCGGCCTGGGGCAGGGCGGCGGCAAGGAATCTCAACGACTCGGGCGTTTGGCGCGTGCCGCGGGCCGAATGGCGGGCTAACAAGTCGCTGGAGATGGGTAGTGTCCTAATTTCACCACGCTCGTCGTCGTTGCCACGACTAGGAACCGGGGGCTAGCGCCCTGCGGCTGATTAAATCAGCCGCAACGCGCTAGCGTCCGGTTCTGAAATTAGGACGCCACCTTGTGCTGCGGCCGCTTAACGTTTCGCCATTCGCGGCGATATAGTGGCGTTATATCCCGTTCGCTTGACGGCTAGGAACTGAGCTTTGGCGTAGACCGCAGAAGACGGCCCGCGCATTTGCGCCGGATTCAGAGGAATAACGATGGCTAAACATCGCGTGTTCGCGATGACATTTGCGAAGGTTTATCCGCTGTATGTTCAAAAAGCGGAGCGGAAGAATCGCACTCAAGAGGAAGTGGATCAAGTCATTTGCTGGCTGACGGGCTATGACCGGGCGGGGCTGCAGCGGCAGATCGATCAGGAAAGCGATCTTGAAACTTTTTTTGCTCAAGCGCCAGGCATGCATCCCAATAGCGCGCTTATTACGGGCGTCGTGTGCGGCGTGCGCGTAGAGGAGATCGAAGATCCGCTGATGCAAAAAGTCCGCTATTTGGACAAGCTGATTGAGGAGCTCGCCAAGGGGAAGGCGATGGATAAGATTCTGAGGCAGTAGGTCGTCAGCGCGTTTCCGAAACTGCGACAAGTACTCTAAGGTTAACCGCGCCACGGGGAAGGTGGCGACTATTCGGCAGGAAGTTGTCATCTTCGCGGCCTTCGTCGCATGCCTGGCATTTTGTCGCCTATGGACACATGTCGTGGTGGCGCACTTTGCCGGACCGCGATAACGAGCCAAAGTCGATCGCCTGACAAGGCCCAGCCGTTACAGCGCGTGCAACGCGCGGCGCCTTGGCATTTTGCGTCGCCCGGCGATATGTTTTGTCCATTGTTTCTCTGCTTTGGACGAAGCGCCGAAGCTTGCCAATTAAACCGAAGGAGAACCGGGCGCATGGATCGAAGCCCAACTCGAAAGTGCTTTGGCTGCGGCGGCGAGCTTCCCAGCGGCATTCGGTTTTGCGTCCGGTGCGGCACGAATAACTTTGATCCTGACGCTGGCCGGCTGGCGACGGCCCAGTGCGAGATTGGCGCCAACGAGCGAAAGAGCTCGTATGAGCGATTCATCTACTGGTGGCGTTATTTGACAACTGGAATCCGGCGTTGATCTGATGGGAGCTGTTTGCAGTAGGCGTCTTCGACGCCGGTTTCGCGCATTAACCCACATCCAGTTCTGGTTTACTCGGGCGGCGTCGCGGTCGGAGACGTCTCCTTCATGCAGCTAAGAAAAATATCCTGCTTCTGTCGAAATGACGCCCGGCAGGTCGACTAAGAGCAGACGGCCCCTGAGGCTGCCGGTTTATCAGCAATCTGGAGAAAACGACCCATGTCCCGAATGATCTTCGTGAACCTGCCCGTAGCGGACCTCAAGGCGTCGATGGCTTTTTACAAGGCCCTGGGGTTCGAGAACAATCCGCAGTTTACGGACGAAACGGCCGCCTGCATGGTCTGGAGCGAGGCGATTTACGTCATGCTGCTGACGCACGACAAGTGGCGGACCTTCACCGATCGGCCGATCCCGCCGGCGACTTCCAGCGAGGTGATGCTCGCGTTGTCGTGCGACAACCGCAAGGCCGTCGACGCCATGAACGAGACGGCGGCCAAGAATGGCGGCACGGCGGACATCAACCCGGTTCAGGATCTTGGCTTTATGTACAACCGCTGCCTGGCGGACCTGGACGGGCATCTGTGGGAGGCCTTCTGGATGGACGCGGCGGCGATTCCCGCGGGCGATCAGGCGAGTTAATAGCGGGCCTCACATGCGGCGGGCGGCATGTTCTCGCCTGAGTGGGCCTTGCCCAAAGAATCTGTGGGAGCGGTCTCTGACCGCGATTAGGCTTCACCACTCGGCGCCATGTTGTGGTGGAGCGCCGAGATCGGCCCGCCGCGGCGGGCGTCCCACCATGGAGTTTGTGGGCGCGCCGCGCCGGCGCCCCGTGGGGCAGGCCGTCCTCGCCGCCCGTTGCGGCTGGTGGCAGCGTTTTTGTGCGCGAAGCCGCGAAAGAACTGCGCAGATCATCTGGGTTCGACCAGGGCCACTGCCTAGAATTTCAGTAGAATAAGAGGTGGGCGGAATTCGCTGGAAACGCCGCCGCACTTATCTCGGCTCTCATTTTCTCGTTGAGGGTATCGCCATGGCCTGTTCTGGTCGGATTGGCCGCCGCCTGAGCGGCTTTACGCTGGTCGAATTGCTGGTGGTGATTGCCATCATCGGCGTGCTGGTGGCGCTGTTGCTCCCAGCCGTGCAAGCCGCCCGGGAGGCGGCGCGCCGGACGCAGTGCGTCGACCATGAAAAGAACGCGGCGCTGGCCTGTTTGAACTACGAATCGGCGCAGGGCGAACTGCCGCCGGGAAGCGTCAATACCTATATCAAGCAGGGGAGCGGGCTGGCCTGGACGGTGCTCATTCTTCCGTACGTTGAGCAATCGGGCGTCAGCCAGCAGGCCGTGGACCAGT
>DASVCM010000226.1:0-2031 GCA_036381635.1 Lacipirellula sp. | reverse complement strand
GAGGTGGACGACATGGATCGGCGCATGGTATTCCGCGCAGAGCTTACGCAGAAGCGTGACGGCGTTGCGTTCGAACTCTTCCGGCCGAGAGGCTAGCCAGTCGTTGTGGTTATGGATGGAGGCAGGGTTAGGCGCTTCATCGCGGGCGGGCAGGGAGAGTGGTCGGAGCCGATCGAGTCAATCACGCCGGCGACGAGCGCCTCCCACAGCCGCTGCTGATGCTCCTTTTTGCGGATCGGCGGGGCGCATTTGAACCGCGGGTCGGTCTCGGACAATCGCTCGGCATAGAAGTGTAGATAATGCGGGCAGGTTTCCACGGTAAGCGGCAAGCCGTCTTGCTTCGCCCAAAAGAAGTGACTGGTGAGCGGTCCGCTGGCGAGGTGGACGACATGGATCGGCGCCTGGTATTCCGCGCAAAGCTTACGCAGAAGCTTGATGGCGTCGCGCTCGAACTCCTCCGGGCGCGAGGCAAGCCAATCGTCGTAGTTGCGGATCGCCGCGGACGGATGTTGGTCGCTTACGAGTTCTGCGTGGACTAGTAGCGGGATGCCCCGGCGCGCCAGGATGGGCAAAGCTTCGCGCAGCTCGCGCTCGCCGCTGGCAGGGAACTCCGGCAAGCAGGAGTCGCACAGGAACGTCTTGATCCCGCAGACGCCGGCTTCGATCAGCGGTTCGACGTCGGCCGCGTTGCCAGGAATCAGTCCGCCGTGGAAGCCGACGTCGACGTGGCACTTGCCTTGGGCGGCGGCGCGCTTCGCTTCCAGGGCGGCGACGGTCGTCGTCACGGGCACGCTGTTGAGCGGCATATCAATGAGCGTCGTCACCCCGCCGGCGGCCGCGGCCCGCGTGGCAGTTTCGAACCCCTCCCAATCCGTGCGGCCGGGCTCATTTATGTGGACGTGAGTGTCCACAATCCCCGGAGAAATCACAAGCCCGCCGACGTCTTGAACAGGCAGGCCCGCGGGGACTTTGTCACGCGGTACGATCGTCTCTATTTTTTCGCCGGCGATAACGATCGCCGCGTCGCGAACGCCGTCGGGCGTGACGACGCGCGTGCTGGCGAGAGCGAAATGGGTTGCGGCGGCGGGCATGTCGGTTGGTGATTGGAAATAGAATAGCCGCGGCTCAACGAGCCGCCGGTGGTTGCGCGATCGATTATCTATTCCGCTTCACCGGCGGGTCGTTGACCCGCGGCTGCAAGGACAATCGGTACTCGGGCCGGACCCCGCGTCGGACCTCGGGGTGCCAGGGTTCGCAGTCGTCAGCTAGCTTATTCGCGAGTAACGCCGGCGGTGATGACGCCGTGGGGTTCTTCGGTCGGCGCGAACAGGACGTTGGGGTTGTCGAGCTCGAAGGGGGAAAGGTCAATCAGCGTGCGATGGAGGTTCGGCATCGAGAGGTTGATCTCCTCGACGACCGGCTCGGCGTCGAGCACGGCCGAGGCCATTTCGAACAGGGTCGCCTGCACCGACGGGCTGAACCTGGCGGCAAACTCGCGAATCAGGGTCGTGCGAATCCGCTGGCGGATCTTGCGCCAATCGTCGGGCGTCTCGTTGTAAGCCCACTTGGCCGTGACGTTGGTGGCGAAAATGCGATCGTCCGTCTCGGCGAGCGTCGTGAACTCGTCTTTGAGGAACTCGGAGAAGCCTGAGTCAGTCGTCTTCAGCAGCACCAGTCCCTCGAGGCCGCACTCGATCGAACCCTCCGGCTCGCTCTCGTCCTTGGCCATGCTGACGACGGCCTGGCAGGTGTTGCGCTCGGTCGATGTGCCGAGAAAGGCGTGCGGATGGGGCCGGCCGTCGATCGTGAGCCGCTGCCAGGGCGTTTCCGTGAGGCGCACCGCGGCGTGGGAGACGTGCGCGAAGTTCTCGACGAAGTGGCTGCCGAGGGTCCAGGCGAAGGTCTCCAGTTCGGCCGGGTCGAGCTCGCGGGCGAACGCATAGACCGTGTTCTTCATCGTGTCGGTGGGGATCACGAGCCGGTTGTCGCCTTGCGCATAGGCGGCGTCGAAATCGCCGTCGAGCTCGACGT
>DASVCM010000225.1:0-2353 GCA_036381635.1 Lacipirellula sp. | reverse complement strand
ACCTGGTCGAAATCGATGCGGTGCGTATCTCGGGTTACACCGTAGGCCAGGAAGTGATATAGCCGGCCGGAGATGTTCAGCTTCATGCCGTGCGTCAGGTGGCCGCCGTGGGCCAGGTCGAGGCCCAGCACGGTGTCGCCGGGCTCAAGGGCCGTCATGTACACGGCGGTGTTCGCCTGGGAGCCGCTGTGGGGCTGCACGTTGGCGTGCCTCGCGCCGAAAAGCTGCTTGGCCCGCTCGATCGCTAGCGTCTCGACCACGTCCACGTACTCGCAGCCGCCATAGTACCGTTTGCCGGGATAGCCCTCGGCGTACTTGTTCGTCAGCACGCTGCCGGCCGCCTGCATGACCGCGGGGCTTGTGTAGTTTTCGCTGGCGATCATCTCCAGCCCGTCCTGCTGGCGCTGCATCTCGTCAGCAATCGCAGCCCAAACTTCCGGATCAGCGGCGGCAAGCGGATTGGTCATCAGGTCCTCTAGCAAGCGGCAAAAAGCAATCGATAAGCCGTCATTGTCAGAGCGGGGCAGGGGGGTGTCAATCGCCGCACTAAGCAGTTGCCGAGTCTCTTCGAGACTCGAACTGGGAGTTTCAGAGAAAACGCCGCAACGCTTTGACGCGCCAGTCCATACTCGTCTAGTCTGGGCCGCGCCAAACCGTATAATTCGCCGTCCCGCTCAATTGCGCAGCGGACTTCTTTCACCGGCCGCACCAGCGGCCCTCTGGCACACGCGCCATGCTTTGTTTCACGCACATTTGATGGATCAAACCTCAGGCTGAAGGATCGGCCGACTGCTTTCAGACTGCTTCGCAACGATGCCGCGGTCAGTCTGATTTCCAGCGACTTGGATGCGCACTCGCATCCCGTCGCGGCGTGATTCTTCTGCTTGGAGAGCCGCAGCTCGCGGCCCGTTCCCAGTACTTCCGATACTCAACGAACCAGACTGATATGCTCAACGAGGAATTGCCTGCTGCCGTGAAGCGCGAACTTGAAGTTCAAGGGCTTAACGGCGTGCCGGTGCTGCTGTCGACGAGCACCGACCTGTCACTATCGGGTCGCCCGCGGCGGCACTGGATTGTCGCGACGCATCTGAACGTGGCGGCCGTGTCGGACGGGGACTCGCCAAAGGTGGAAAGCCATATCCCGGTCGCGGAGGTGCAGGAATTCCGCACGCAGGGGGCGGTGGGCTCCGGGTTCTTGCAGGCGTATGTGGACGACCACTGGGTGGACCTGGCCCGCTATTCAAACGCCGAGGCGGATCGGTTTCATCGCGTCGCTCGCAGCTTGGAAGAACTTCGCAGCACCGGCGCGATCCCTGTCGGGAACGCTGAAGCGGTTCCCGCCACGCACTGCCCGAAGTGCGACCAGCGGCTGCCGACGCCGGGCGAGGCCTGCCCGCGGTGCATTCCGCGCAAGGCGATCGTCGGCCGGCTGGCGCAGATGCTGTGGCCGCATCGCGTGACCGCGGCAATCATGTGCGGACTGATGCTGGTGGCCGTCGCGACCGAGCTGATCCCGCCGAAGCTGCAGCAGTATCTGGTCGACGACATTCTCAAGGAAGGCGCCAAGCCGGCGGACCCGCGGTCGCTCGGCACGGCTCTGATTGCCGTTGTGTCGGCGCTGGCGATTGCGCGAGTTGTCCTTAGTCTCGTGAACTTCGCCAAGGGCCGGCTCGCCACGCGCGTCGGAGTGTCGCTGACCTTCGAGTTGCGGGCGAAGCTCGTCGAGAAACTTCACGCACTCGGCCTGGGCTACTACGACCGGCATCAGGTCGGCTCGCTCACCAGCCGCGTGGCCTACGACAGCGAGGTCATTCAGAGCCTGCTGCAGCAGATCACCGGGGGTTTTCTACTGCAAATTGTCCAGGTGACGGCCGTCGGGATCATGCTGTTTACGCTGAACCCGACGCTCGCCCTTTACACGCTCATCCCGGCGCCGCTGGTCATTGCCGGCAGTTGGTTCTTCTGGAAGCGGGTCCACCCGAAGCACTACCGCTACTGGGATTCCAGCAGCAAGCAGGCCGGCATGCTCACCGGCATGCTCTCGGGCATCCGCGTGGTGAAGGCGTTCGCCCAGGAAGACCGCGAGTACGGCCGTTTCAACCGGATCAGCGATTATTTGCGGCAATCGCGGATTCGCGTCGACTACTCGACCGCGGCGTTCTCAGCGACGATGCAGCTCATCTTCAGCTTGGGCGGGCTCATTGTGTGGTACGTCGGCGGCCGGGACGTGCTGGCCGGGCGAACCGATCCGGCCAACCACATGTCGCTCGGCGAGCTGATGGCGTTTCTGGCGTATCTGGCGATGTTCTACACGCCGTTGGCGACGCTGTCGCAGTTCACCACCTGGCTCACC
>DASVCM010000224.1:0-2613 GCA_036381635.1 Lacipirellula sp. | reverse complement strand
CACCGGTGGAAATGATGTTTCCGTTCTGGTCGAAGGTAATGGTGCCGAGCGTTCGCGGCGGCGCGCCGCGCTCGGCCGGCGTACCGGCGGTTGGCGGAAGGGCCGGAGGAATGGTCGCCGTGCTCCGGTCGGGAGAGGGGGCCGGAAGGGCGGTTGCCGTGCTCTGCTCGAGCGTGGGCGGCGCAGAGTCCAACCGCTCCGATTTCCGCTGCGGCGCGGCATCCCCCGCGCCGGAACCGCCGCCCTGGAGTTCCTGGAAGCGGAAATCGGTATCTTCCTGCATGCGCCGCATCTGGTCCTGCATCTGCAGGATCTGGAAATTCAGTTCCTCCACCCGGCCGTTGAGTTTGCGGATCTCCTCCTCGAGCGTGGTAAGGCGCGGATCCGCAGCCTGCGCCAGGACGACGGGACGATCCGGGTCGCCTGCCGGCGATCCGCCCGCATGCCCCAACTGGCCGATGCCGCGAGCTTGAGACGCGGCCATGCCCGACCCGGCCGGTACGGCGACGGAGAGGGCAAGAACCGCAAGGCCGGAAAAGATGTTTCGGGGCAGCATTCCTATCTCGCTCTCGATATGAACATGCGAGCGGGGACAACCCCGCGCGCGCTGTCCCTTTATCAGGTCGCGAGACTTCGGCCAAATTTTGATTCGATGCGAATAGTTGATCGGCGGCGAAGCGGGAGCAGTGAATGGCGGGACAGAACCGTGAAGGCGGGCACGCCGCGATGTTCTTCCCCGGTCGCTGCCCCCGTTCGCTTGGGTCCTAGCTGCCGGCGCCGCCGAGCACGGTGACGGCGCGCCGGTTCTGCGACCAGCAGGAGATGTCGTCGCAGGTGGCGACCGGCCGCTCCTTGCCATAGGAGATCGTGTGGATTCGGCTTGCGGCGACACCCTGCGCGACGAGGAAGTCCCTGGTCGCGGCAGCGCGGCGGGCGCCGAGCGCCAGGTTGTATTCGCGCGTGCCACGCTCGTCGGCGTGACCCTCGATGGTGATCGAGTAGGAGGGATACTGGTTCAGCCATTGCGCCTGCCGCGTCAGCGTCGCCTGCGCGTCCGGCCGGATGACGGAGGAATCGGTATCGAAGAAGATGCGGTCGCCGATCGACACCGTGAATTCCTGCCGCGAGCCCGGCGCTCCTGCAGCGCCCGCGGCCCCTCCCAGACCGAGATCGGCCGCCGTGTTGGGGATCTGTTTGGTCCGGCACCCGGCGACGGCCAGGGTGGCGATGAGCGCAATGGCAACGGGATTTCTCGTCAGGGCTGCGATACGGCGCATGCCGTCACTCCTTAGGAATTCGAGCGAAATTCTTCAGCACTGAGTAACCATGGTGCGGTTAACGGCCGTTCAAGAAACGCGGTTAATCTTCCGTTTCCGCTACTTGAGTCGCGACGGTAAGTGCAATTGCGGCTGAAAGGCGGCAGCACCGCCGCCTTCCACGGTCTTATTTGAGAAGCGGCGACCAGGCGGGGTCGGAGGCGAAGTTCGGCGTCGGAATCTGCTGCTCGTTACGACCCGTGAGGTCGATCGAGTAGAGCTTCGGACCCGCCGAGCCGGCATCCTGGCGGAAGAACATGATGACGCGGCCATTGGGCGACCAGGTCGGCCCTTCCACCAGGAACCCGGTGGACAGTATCCGCTCTCCGGAGCCATCGGTGCGCATCACGCCGATCTGGAATTCGTTGCCGCTCTGCTTGGTGAAGGCGATGAGGTCGCCCCGCGGCGACCACACCGGCGTCGAATACGTGCCATCGCCGAAGGAGATGCGGTGCGCATTGGAGCCGTCGGCGTTCATGACGTAAAGCTGCGCCCGCCCGCCGCGGTCTGAGGTGAACACGATCTGGTTGCCATCAGGCGAATAGGAAGGCGACGTGTCGATGGCGTTGGTGTCGGTGAGGCGCGCCGTGTTGCGCGTCCTGAGATCCATCGTGAAGAGGTTGGAGTTGCCGTCGCTGCGCAGGAGGCTCATGATTACCTTGTCGCCGGTAGGGCTGAAGCGCGGCGCGAAAGTCATACCGGGGAAATTGCCGACCAGCTCGCGCTGCCCCGTCTCGAGCTGCAGGAGATAGACCTGCGGCTCGCCGCTTTCGTAGGACATGTAGGTGATTTCCTGCCGTTCCGGCGAAAACCGCGGCGTCAGCACGATCGAGCGGCCGTCGGAGAGGAAGCGCTGGTTTGCGCCGTCCTGATCCATGATGGCGAGGCGCTTGACGCGGTTTTCCTTCGGTCCCGACTCGTCGACATAGACGATGCGGCTGTCGAAATAGCCTTTCTCGCCGGTGAACTGCTCATAGATCGTGTCGGCGATGATGTGGGCAATACGGCGCCAGTTGTCCGGATTGGCGAAGAACTGCTCGCCCGTGAGCTGCTGGCCGGCGTAGGTGTCCCATAGCCGGAACTCTGTTCTGAGCCTGCCGTCCGGCTCCTCCGTCACGCGTCCCGTGACGATGGCCTGTGCGTTGATGACCTTCCAGTCCTCAAAGCGGGGAGCGACGTCTGGATTGGATATCTTTTCGATGAAGGCCGCCTTGTCGATCGGCGCGAAGAGTCCGGAGCGTTTGAGATCGGCCGCGACGACCGCCGAGATTTCCGCACCCTTGCCGCCGCCCGAGAG
>DASVCM010000223.1:0-2508 GCA_036381635.1 Lacipirellula sp. | reverse complement strand
GGGCCTGCAGCAGCGCCAGGGCTAAGGACCGCGCCGCGGGGGACGGGCTTTCAATTGCGAGCGAACGGAGGTCGGCCAGTGGCGGATCGTCCGACTCGAGGACGAGTCGCACCGCGAGCTGGCGATGCCAAGAGTTGGGATGCTCCAGCAACCTCGCGATTAACTCACCACGAAGATTCTCCTGCTGAGCGTCCGATGCCTCGGCCTGCCGATCGTCCGCCGCTTCGATGCGATAAATCCGCCCGCGATCGGCGCCGTCGCGCAGATCGGGCCGATCGCGCAACTCCTCGGTCATCCACTCGGGGTGCTCAATGACGGCGCGGCACATATCGACCACGTACAGGGCGCCATCGGGTCCGGTGCACAGGTTCACCGGCCGGAACCATGGGTCGGTTGCCGTCAGAAACTCGGACTTTTGTTCAACGCGGCGGGCCGTCATCGCGGCCCCGGCGGGCTCGATCGCTTCCTGATGAACCAGGTTGGCCGTCGGCTCGCAGATGAAGGCATGGCCGCGGGCGTCTGCCGGCAGCGCCTCGCTGCTGTAAACCTCAATGCCGCACGCCGCCGTGAATTGTCCCGCATGCTGAGCCGAGGTCGTCAGCGCGCGGCTCCGCGGATAAAGCCGCGACTCGATCCCGGCGGCGGCGACGTCGTGCAGAATGCTCGGCGGCACGAGCTGGGGGTTTCGCTCCAAATACCGCTGCTCGATCATCACTTGGATGAGCGGATTGCGGTTGCTGCAGGTGAACCGCCGGCCAAAATCGTCGATCACCAGGCCGAACTGGCCGTTGCCGCTGACGGCGCGACACTCGCCCGTTCGCGGATTGAACGCGAAGTCCCGGCCGTTGATCGAGAGCGGCGGATCGCCGGACCGGCGGTGACTCTTGATCTGGCCGCCGCGCAAGCCGCCGGCGACGTAAATCCAACCGTCGGCGCCGAGCGTCGGATGATTGGCGCGCAGTTGTTCGTTAAGCGTCGCGAAGCCTTCGTACCAGGTTTCCTTCCGATCAGCGCGGCCGTCGTAGTCGTCATCCGGGAAGTAAGCGACTTCGCCGGCGAGCGTCACGAAGGCGCCCGAGCCCCAAAGCTGCAGCCCTGTCGGGAATAAAAGTCCCTCGGCAAACGTCTGCGCCGATTCGTATCGACCGTCGCCGTCGCGATCTTCGAGGATTCGGATTCGCGATGAGGGCGCTTTGCCCGCGGGCAACGTTGGATAGTCGCGCATCTCGACGACCCACAGCCGGCCCTGGTCGTCGAAGGCAATCGCGACCGGGTCCACCACGTTCGGTTCGGCGGCCGCCAGCTCGATGCGGTAGCCGGGCGGGAGGCGGAAGTCGTTAAGTGCGGCCGCCGGTTCCAATGGCTCCGCGGCTTGCGCTGGGCGTGAGCTAATCGCCGCGAGAATGGCCGTCCGCATGAGCCAGCGCATCGGCAAGCATCGTAACCGCAAGTCGGGGCGTCGGCGTCGATAATCAGCCATTCTTATTAATCCAATTGTCTCCGCGTCCAACGGCTCTTGCACGCGCCGCGCGACTCTTCCATCTTAGTCATCATGGAGCCGTTGCCACAGAAACGACGCGGCTCCTTAGTCGAAATGTTGGCAAGCATTAAGTACGCGGTACAAGTCCATGCAGGCAATACGCACATGACTTCACTTCGAATCTATATGATCCTGTTAAGCGCCGCCCTCGGCCTGACGGCCGGGAAAGCGGACGCTGCCGAGGCTGATGCGGCAAGTACCGCCGTCGCCCCCAGCGAACCGATCAAGCTATTCGACGGCAAGACGCTCGGCGACTGCTATACGTGGCTCAAAGACACGAAGCGCCAGGACCCGCGAGCGGTTTTTCGCGTGACCAACGGACTGCTGCACATCACGGGCGACGGCTTCGGCGGCATTGTCACCAACAACGCCTACCGCGACTATCACCTGGTGCTGGAGTGCCGCTGGGGCGACAAGACCTGGGGCAAGCGCGAGAACGCCGCCCGCGACTCGGGGCTGCTCATCCATAGCAACGGCGTCGACGGCGGCTATCAAGGCATCTGGATGCCCTCGGTCGAAGTGCAGATCATCGAAGGGGGCGTCGGCGATTTCATTCTGGTGAACGGCAACGATGAGAGCGGCAAGCCCGTTCCCATTTCGCTCACGGCCGCCGTCGCCCGAGATCGCGACGGCGAAGTCGTGTGGCGGGAGGGCGGCGTCGCCGAGACGTTTAACCTCAAGAATCTCCGCCGCATCAACTGGCGCGACCGCGATCCAGATTGGCAGGACGTAAAGGGCTTCCGCGGCGCGAATGACGTCGAAAGCCCCGGACAACAGTGGACGCGCCTCGACATTCTCGCCGACGGGAAGCGGATCACCACGTTCGTCAATGGCGAGAAGGTGAATGAAGCGACCAGCGTATCGCCCGCGGCGGGGCGGATCCAACTTCAATCAGAACTGGCGGAGATCTTTTTCCGCCGCTGGGAACTTTATCCGATCGGTTCAGGCCCAACGCCGGCGCCTGCCGA
>DASVCM010000222.1:0-6763 GCA_036381635.1 Lacipirellula sp. | reverse complement strand
CCCCGCGGTTACTTCATCGCACGTGGCGCCCTCTGGTACAGTCCCCGGCTGCCAGGCGATCGTCGGCACGCACATTCCGCCTTGATACGTCCCGCCCTTGCCGCCGCGCATCGGCGTGTTCAGCCCGCCCTCTTCGCCGCGGGCGAGCCAGCCGCCATTGTCCGAGCTGAAGATCACCAGCGTGTTCTTATCGAGCTCGTGCTCGCGCAGCGCCTCGAGCACCTGGCCGACGCTCCAATCGACTTCCGCCACCGCGTCGCCATACAACCCGCGCTTCGATGCGCCGCGAAACTTCTCGGACGCCGCCAGCGGCACATGTGGCTGCGTATGGGCGAGGTACAAAAAGAATGGCTCGTCCTTGTGCCGCTCAATAAAATCAACCGCCTCGTCCGTGTAACGGATCGTCTGACGATCGCGGTCGATCTCCTCGGGCAGCTCCTGTTCGTTGCGATAGTACTTGTAGGGCTTCATGTCGTTCGAGAAGAACACGCCGAAGAACTCCTCGAACCCGTGATGCACCGGATTGAACGCTGGCGGATCGCCGAGGTGCCACTTGCCGATGATGCCTGTCGCGTAGCCCGCGTCTTTTAGCATCTCCGCAACGGTGATCTCGTCATGATTCAATCCATACGGCGACTTCGGCCACAGCACGCGGCTCGGCGACACGCTGCCGTCCGCCCGCGGGGCGATCGCGTCGCCCATGCCGATCCGCACCGGGTAGCACCCGGTCAAGAGCGCCGCCCGCGACGCCGTGCAGGTGGGCGCGGCCTGATGAAACGCAGTAAGCCGCATTCCCTCGCGCGCCATCCGGTCCAGCTCAGGCGTCTCGATATCGACGCCGCCGAAGCATGCGAGATCGGCGTAACCGAGATCGTCGGCCAGGATGACGATGAAGTTGGGCTTCTCCGCCGCGGTCGCGTGGAGCGCCAACGTGGCAACGGCGAGAAGGAACAACAAGATCCGCATGGTGACTCCGTCTGGGTGAAGCGATAAGGTGGCTTGTCGATTACTTAAATGCTCATGGCTTCTGCAGCCGCTGGCGAAAGCGCTCGCTCCAGCGGGCCAGATACCCGCCAGGCTTTCCGCCGCCGCCATCATCTTGAGCGTTGCTGGCGATCTGATCGCTGATGCGAACAATCCGTTCGCCCAGCTCGTCAAAGTTGGGCAACAGGTCGATCGCATTGGCGGCCGCGATCTGATCCCACGGGCTGTCGGCGTTTTCGAAAATGCCCAACAGCGCGTCCGCGGCACGGTCAGCCTGGCCGAGCCGAGCAAGCATCTCGGCGGCCGCGATCTGCGTGCTACGCACGGGATCCTCTAGCAGCGTTTCGAGCGCCGCCACGTCGGCGGCGCGCGTCTGGGGCGTGCTGTGCCAGCCAACGGTAACCACGTGCCAGTAATTGGCCAAGCCGCGATCCTCGTATTCCCAGTAAACTCCGCCGCGCGCTAATAATCTCGGGTCATCAAACGGCGTTCGCGTCGCGATGTCAGCCGTCATCAGTATATCTCGATAAGCGGCGCGGCGATCTTTCGCTTCCCCATCTGCCGCAGCCGTCGAGCCTGGCTGCTCTCGAAACATGCCATACGGCGCCAGGCGGCGCTGCTGCAGATGCGATTCGCTTACAATGCCCAGGTCAAGCATGGCCCGCATCGCATTGCGACAATCACGGATCAACGGCTCCATCTCGGCAGGACGGTTACCGTCGGCCGCCAGATTATGAAGCTCGTGCGGATCGTGCTGCAGGTCGTAGAACTCCTCGGCCGGCTTGGCGCCCTGCAAGAATCGAGCTTGCTGGGGCGTCAATTCGCCCGCCGCGTGGAGGCGGCGAAGCTCGCGCATGATGTCGTTGTTCTCAGGATACGCCCCATGCTGAGCCCACGGCCGCCAGGGCATGTAGTTGCGTATGTACTTGTACCGCTTCGTCCGAACGGCGCGGCTGCAGTCGTACGACTCATCCATCCGGTCGCGCGACGCGAAAACGAACTCCCGCTCCGCCGGCAGATCGTCGCCCAGGAAAGCCTGGCCTTGCATGTACTGCGGAATCGACAACCCGCATAAGTTGAGCATCGTCGGCCCAAGATCGATCAGGCTGACGAGCCGGTCCGATCGACTGCCTGCCGCGCCGGGCCGCAAGTCGCGATACTTCTCCGGGATGCGAACAACGAGCGGCACGCGCAAGCCGGAGTCGTACAGCCACCGCTTCGCTCGCGGCAGTCCGGCGCCATGATCGCTCCAGAACACGACGATCGTCTCGTCGGCCAGCCCGGCCTCGTCAAGCTCGGCCAGCCGCTCGCCGATCCACTGATCAAGCGCCGAGATCGTATTGTAGTACCGCGCCCAATGCTCGCGCACCTTCGGCGTGTCCGGATAGTACGGCGGCAGCGCCAGCGACGCCGGATCATGCAATTCCTCCTCCGCAAGCCCCGCGATCGTCCGCGAATACTTCGGCTCATCCCCGCGAACGGCGCTCTCATGCGTCCCGGTGAAGTTGAAGACAGCAAAGAACGGCTGATCGGCTCGAGCGCGATTACGCCAATGAGCCCGACCGCTCGACTCATCCCACGCCGTCTTCGGCGTCCGGAAGTTGTAATCCTCCTTCGCGTTGTTTGTGCAGTAGTACCCGGCATCGCGAAGATACTCGGTGAAGCAGCGAATCTCCTCGGGCAACTTCGCGCGGCTTCGCATATGGTGCGTGCCCAACGACGGCGCGTACACGCCCGCGATGATCGCGCTGCGACAGACCGCGCACACCGGCGCCGGCACGAACGCGTTCTCGTACAGCACGCCCTTCGAAGCCAGCGCATCGATGTTCGGCGTCCGCGCCTGCTCGTCGCCGTAGCAGCCCAGATGCGGGCTCATATCCTCCGTGCTGAGCCACAAGATATTCGGGCGGTCAGCTCCCTGTGCCGCCGCATAGGGAAGATTAACCACGAAACACACAAAACACGCGAAAAGAGCTCGAGACGATGTCCTAAAGACTTCTCTGTATTTCGTGTGTTTCGTGTGTTTCGTGGTTATCTGCATCTATGAGTTCCTAGCTATGCATCCGCGGCAGTTCCTCGCCCTCGGCGATGATCGCCGCTTCGGCGGCCGCCAAGTCGTCGAGCCGGCGCATCACTTCATCTTCAGGAGCGAAATGCATCGCCAGCCGCGTGTAGGTGGCGTGATGGCGGGCCTCCGACTCGAACAGGCTGCGGTAGAACGTCGCCAGCTCGGCGTCCTGCACATGCTCCGACAGCGCCTGGAACCGTTCGCAACTGCGGGCTTCGATCAGCCCCGCCACCAGCAGCCGATCGACGGCCCGCTGCGGCTCCTGCTTGCGGACCAGGTCGTTCAGCTTGCGGCCATACTGGCTCGGCTTCAAGCGGCGAAACCGCACGCCGCGGCGCGCGAGCAGGTCGATCACCAGGTGAAAGTGCTCCAGCTCCTCATTCACGATCTCCGTCATCTCGCGGCACAGCTCAACGTCTTCCACGTAGTGAAAGATAAGATTCAGCGCCGTCCCCGCCGCCTTCTTCTCGCAGTGCGCATGATCGACGAGCATCTCGTCCAGGTGCGCGTCCACCTGCCGAAGCCAACGCTCATCAGTAGCCGACTGCAAATGAAGCATTGACTGAGAGCCCAATCACACAATCCGAAATTCCTCCGGCTCCCTCCCCCTTGTGGGGAGGGCTGGGGAGGGGGGCTGAAGCGTGTGCACGCGAGGCTTTAGTATCCTTGCTACCCCGCCCCATTTCCACCCATCGCCGTGTGATAGCGCCGCGATAACGAGCCAAATAGCGCCCGCGGCGCCACGCGCTTCAACCGCCAATACCACCGCGCCCGCCGCCCGGCAACTGCATACAACTCCCCGCGCGCCGACGCCCGCAACGCATCCTTCGCCACCGCGTCCGCATCGATTCTCGACGTCCGCACCATCTCATCCGCCTGCTCGCGATGCTCCGGCGCAGCAAACACGCCGCTCTCCAGCAATCCGCTCGCAAAGAACCCCGGCGCCGCCACGGTCACGTTTACGCCCCGCGGCCGCAGCTCGGCGTGCATCGACTCGGAAAGCGAGATCACCGCCGCCTTCGACGCGCAGTACGCCGCCAGCGCCGGCGCCGGGATCAGACCCATGATCGACGCCACATTGATCACGGCCGGCTTACGTCCGCGGACCTCGCGCGCCGACGCCTTCAGCCACGGAACCAGCGCCTGGCACGCATGAAGCACGCCGCCAAAGTTCACTTCATGCACGCGGCGCCACAGCGCAAGATCGCCGTCGCCCACCTCGGCCGACATGCACATCCCCGCGTTGTTCACCAGCAGATCGAGCCGCGGCCAACGCGGCTGCAGCCGCTCGCGCAAGCTCGCCCACGCCGCCGCGTCGGCCACGTCGATCCGTTCCACCTGACCCGTCACGCCTTCACGGCGGCACTCGGCGAGCGACTTCTCCGCGCCAGCCTCATCCAGATCGACGGCCACGATATGCCACCCGCCAGGTTCAGCTATCACCCGGCAGAACGCCCGCCCCAGCGTCCCCGCAGCGCCGGTAATGATCGCAAGTCGCGGCGAATTGACGTTCATAAGCAAAGGCCTCTAGAGCCGAGCCATCCTGGCTCGGCGAACAACCCGCCTTAGGCATTTCTCATTTCAAGATGCCCCAACTCGCCCGGCCAGGATGGCCGGGCTATATCGGCCGAATACCGTGAGCAAACCCACCATGATAGCACGATTGCCGTCGTCCTGGCGGCGCCCACTCGATAGACTCTGTCGCCTCTTTTATAGTCCTCTCGTTCCTTCGAGAACGCAGCAATACACCTCCTCTTGATTGGCTCCAGAATGCGCTTGGCGGCATGCCTGATCACGGCAGCTCTATCGCTACAGCCATGCTGCGCGCTCGCGCAATCGACGGCCCACGTCTGGGACCCCGCGCGGCAAACCAGGCCGCTCCCCGCCGCCTTCGGCGGCTACTCGATCGTCGCACTCCGCGACCGGCATGAGTGGCAGCCGGGCGACGAGCGATATTCCGTCTTCTTCGACGGCCAGCGCTACCAGTTCGCCACGCCGCGCGAGCGCGACATCTTCGCCGCCGCCCCGCTCTCCTATGCCCCCATGCTTGGCGGCGACTGCCCCGTCACCTTCGCCGAGACCGGCGAGCGCGTCGCCGGCCAATTGGACTTCGGCATCCTCCATGGCCAGCGGCTCGTCTTCTTCACCAGCGAAGAGCACCGGCAATACTTTCTCGAACAGCCGTCGCAATTCTCCATGGCCGATCTCGCCATCAGCGGCCGCTGCATCGTCTCGCGGCGCATGCGCGGCAAAGACGTCGCCGGCATTCCGGAGACGGCCGCCCTCTACCGCGGCATGCGCTACTGGTTTGCCAGCGCTCACGACCGCGCCCTGTTTCTCGAAAACCCCGGCCGGTTCGACGGCTCCGGTCCCGGCGGACCGGAAACGATCCCCGAAGCGCAAGTCATCGCCCGCGCCGACGAAGATCCCACGAGCAGGCCGTCGCCATGGAGCCTGCCCAGCGAACCGGGCAAGGACGGCCAGGGGCAGGGCGCCGGCGAGCGCGACGTCCTGCTCGGGTCGCTGCCGGCCATCTCCGGCTACTGCCCGGTGACGCTGCGAAACGAGGGCCTCTGGGTCCGCGGCCGCTACGAGCATCGCGTTGAGCTGGACGGTCTGGTCTTCCTCACCTCGGGCCCAAACGAACGCGACGCCCTGCGGACCGACCCGGTGAAGTATGTACCCGCGCTTGGCGGCGATTGCGCAGTGTCGTTCGTCAACCGCGGCGAGCGCCTGCGCGGCAGCGTCTATCAGGCCTTCGAATACGAGGGCCGCCTGTTCCTGTTCGTCGACGGCGAGCAGAAGGCGGCGTTCAAAGCCAACCCCGAGCGCTACGCCAGCGCCGATTGGGCGGCCGGCGGCGTGTGCGTAGTCACCCGCGCCGAGCAGGGCCGCGAGGCGCCCGGCGCGGCCGACCAGGCCGCTTGGCATCGCGGCAAACTCTATCGCTTCGCCGGAGCCGAGCAGAAGCAGAAGTTCCTCGCCGACCCTGAGAAGTATGCGGTGAAGTAGCCGTCATCGGGAGGGCAAGCCGTAGGATGGGTTCGCCGCGCAGCGAGAACCCATCGCCTTTCCAGGCATGATGGGTCGCCGCCGGAGCGGTTAACCCATCCTACTCCTCCGTCGCCCAATAGCCGCCGCGGGCGTGGTCGAACTGGGCCTCCGTCCCGCGAACCGCGTCGTTCACAACGCCGTCGCGAAACACCTCGCGGCCGCCAACCCACGTGCGAACAGGCAGCCCCGTAAGCTGGGCGCCGTCCCACGCGCTCCAGCCGCATTTGGTGAGCTGCTCGCGGTTGCGGACCGTGTGCCGCTGCTTCAGATCGACCAGCACCAGGTCGGCGTCATAACCCACGGCGATCCGCCCCTTGCCGACGACATCCCACACCCGCGCCGGCGCCTCGCTCATCCAGTGGACTACTTGCTGCAAGGTGCAGCGGCCCCGGTTCACCTCGTTCAGCAAGAGCGCCAAACTATTCTCCACGATCGGCATCCCCGACGGCGAGGCAGGGTAGGGCTTCTGCTTTTCCTCCAACGTGTGCGGCGCATGGTCCGTCGCGATCACCTGAATCCGGCCGTCGTCCAGCGCCGCCCACAACCGCCGATTGTCCTCCGCCGTCTTGAGCGAAGGATTCATCTGCACAAGCGTCCCCAGCCGCGGATAGTCATCCACATTCAGCAACAAGTGATGCGGACAAGCCTCCGCAGTTA
>DASVCM010000221.1:0-11206 GCA_036381635.1 Lacipirellula sp. | reverse complement strand
GGAACACGGGCGACGTCCTGATGAGCCTCCTGGAGCGGCGGCTCGACAACGTCGTGCATCGCCTGGGATTCGCGTTGAGCCGTTCGGCCGCCAAGCAACTGATCAGCCACGGCCACATCACGGTCAATGGCCGTCGCGTCGACGTGCCCAGCTACCTGGTGAAAGTCGGCGACGTCATCCGCGTCAAGAATCGCTCGAAGAGCCTCGACTTGGCGCGCGGCCACATGGCCGAAAACCCGCGGCAAGCCCCGGACTTCCTGTCGGTCACCGGCGCGGAGGTGCCCGAGGGTATCGTCGGTCGCTTGCCGGCCGCCGACGACGTGTCCATCCCCGTTCAAACGCAACTAATCGTCGAGCTCTGCTCGCGTTAAGACCAAATTCACTTAGCCCCGGCCAGTGACCGCGGGCTAAATGGGAGACAACGACCTATGCATATCCGATGGCGTGGACTTGAACTGCCCAGTCAGGTGATCTGCGACGCCTCGACGCTCACGGCGACCTACGGCAAGTTCATTGCCGAGCCGTTCGAGCGCGGCTTCGGCACGACCGTGGGCAACGGCCTGCGGCGGATCCTGCTTTCCAGCCTGGAAGGCAGCGCCGTCACGCAGATCAAGGTCCACAATGCGCAGCACGAGTTCACCACTATCCAGGGCGTGCTCGAGGACGTGACCGACATCGTCCTGAACATCAAGTCGCTGGTCGTGAAGAATCACAGCGATTCGACCAAGGTGATCCGCGTCGAGCGGAACACCGCCGGCGAAGTCCGCGCTTCCGACATCGAAACGGACGAGTCGGTCGAGATCCTCAACAAGGACCTGTTGATCGCCACGCTCACGGCTGACGTGCCGTTCGTGATCGAGATGGTCGTCGAGAACGGCCGAGGCTACGTCTCCTCGACCGAGCAGGCCGGCCAGGTGCAGGAGATCGGCATCATTCCGATCGACGCCGTGTTCAGCCCGGTCACCCGCGTGCGGTACGACATCGAGGAGACCCGCGTCGGCCAGAAGACCAACTACGACAAACTCACGCTCGAGTTGTGGACCGACGGCTCAGTCGGTCCGGAGATGGCGCTGGTCGAAGCGGCCAAGATCCTTCGCAAGCACCTTACGCCGTTCGTGCAGTACACGCACCTCGGGCCGCAGGTGCACGCCGCCGCCCGCGGCGCGCAGCCGATGGGCGACGCGCAGCTCGAGGCCAAGCTCAGCATGCCGCTGGCCGACTTGAATTTGTCGGTCCGGGCGAGCAACTGCCTGGAGTCCGAGAACATCATGACGGTCCGCGATCTCGTGACGAAGAGTGAGGACCAGCTCCTGGAGGTCCGCAACTTCGGCGAAACCACGCTGGCCGAAGTCCAGCAAAAGCTCCGCGACCTGGGCCTCCACCTCGGCATGCGAGTCCCCAGCGCCGCAGCCAGTTTCTAAGCCATTGAAAGCCCCCGGCTCCGCCGGGGGACAGCGAACAATCGAACAGTCCCCCGGCAAAGCCGGGGGCTTTTATTGACAAGCAAAGGCCCAAAGCCATGCGTCATCGTAGAGCCGGAAGAAAGCTCGGTCGTAATCCCAAGCACCAGCGGGCGCTGTTGCGGAGCCTCGCCAGCGCGCTGTTCCTCACCGAACGCGACGCGGAGTTCGACCCGAATCCGCCGAAGGTAAAGGGCCGCATCATCACCACGATCAGCAAGGCGAAGGAAGTTCGCCCGCTCGTGGAGAAGTGCATCACCATCGCCAAGAAGGGCCTGCTGGCCGAGGACGCCGCCCGCGAATTTGGCACTGATTCCGAGCGCAACAGCGAAGCCTGGAAGAAGTGGCGCGAAAGCGACAAGTGGAAGTCGTGGAGCGCCGCGATCGCTCCCGCCGTCGCCGCCCGCCGCCGCTGCCTGGTGCTGTTGGGCGATAAGGCCGCCGTGCGGGCCCTGTTCGACGAAGTGGCCGAACGGTTCGCCGACCGTCCGGGCGGCTATACCCGCATCATCCGCCTGGCCAAGCCCCGCCTTGGCGACGCCGGCACGCAGGCCATCTTGGAACTCGTCGGCGTTCGCGACCGCGTGATCCAGCGCAGCCAGAAGCCGGCGTTCGAAGACAGCCCGGCCGACAAGCCCGAGAAGCGCGAGCCCGCCGCCGCTGGAGTGGCTTCCGAATAATCGCTCCTGTCCCCTCTCCTTGATGGGGAGGGTTAGGGAGGGGTGATGGAAGCTGGTACACGCTACTCCCCCCTCCCCAGCTCTCCTCACCGAGCGGAGGGAGCCGGAGGATTAATGTAATGCCACGCACGTCGAAGGGATTCGACTTCACCGCCGCCATCCGCGCCGTCTGCGTGGACATGGCCCGTCGCGTGCCCGATCTGGCGCACATCGACATGCAGCGCGTCGCCGTCGGTGTTTGCCAGACGCGCCACGGCGCCCTCCATGGCGTGTTCGCCACGCTCACGCCGCTGCGATTCGAAGGGGGCCGCATCGACAAAACGGTCCGCGGCCGTCCACACCGAATCCAGCCGCTGGTCGATCCGCGCGGCCAGGAGTTTCTGTACCTTTTGAACTTCTACCTGCCGCGGTTTCTCAACTTGCCGCTGGAGGAGAAGCTCTCGACGATCACGCACGAGCTCTGGCACATCGGCCCCGAGTTCGACGGCGATCTTCGCCGCCACCCGGGGCGCTGCTACGCCCACGGCCATTCGCAGCGGAAATATGACGCTCAAATGGACCGGCTCACGCAGCAGTGGCTGGCCCTCGATCCTCCGCATCATCTATACGAGTTCCTGGAACTCTCCTTCGACGAGCTGGCCGCCGAGCAGGGCGGCATCCGCGGCGACCGCTGGCCCGTGCCCAAGATCCTGCCAGCATGATTGGAGTTCTTGAACCCAGTCCCTCTCTCTGCTTCGGACTGGTCGCTAAAGCGACCAGTCCATCGAGTCTCCATGCCGCCAGCGTGCGATCGCTCGCCCGACTCTCGCTGTCCGCTGCTAGCAGCGCGCTCGCATTGACGGCGCCTGCGGCGATCCCTATCGTCCCCGCGTTTCGCGGCTCCCTTAGCCCCCACCTCCGCCCACGCCTATGAACCCGACGCCCCGGTCGCTGATTGCTGGCCTGGGCGGCGTCGCCGCGTTGGTGCTCGCCGCCAACCTCGGCTGCCAGGTCTTCGACAAGCCGCCCGAGGACGCGCTCAACCAGTTTCTCACGCCGGTCACCACCTCGCCCGACAGTGTTACGCTCGAGATCTTCCACGCTCGCATTCCGCTCGATAAAGAGGGCACGGCCGACGCCATCTGGGCCCAGATCGACGAGCAGCGATTCGATGTCGAGCTGCGCGACCAGTTGATGGCCAACGGCCTGCGCGCCGGCGTCGTCGGCGCTTCGCCGCCTGAGGCGATCACCGATCTGCTCGCGCTGCAGAGCGACGCGCCCGAGTCCTCGGCCGTCCGCGTCATCGACGGCAAGTCCGCTGTTCCTCGCGTCACGCGGCAGGTGAAGCAGCTCAACCGCCGCGACGAGATGGCGATCCAGGTATCGGAGGTGCGCGAGGAGGTCGACGTGCTGCTGCCAGGCGACGCCGGCCGCATGGGGGGCAAGACGTTCAAGCAGGCGCAGGGCGTCTACACGCTGCAGGCGGAAGCCGTCCCCGGGCAGCGGGTGAAGGTGCGGCTCACCCCCGAGCTGCAGCATGGCGAGCTCCGCAATCGCTGCGTCGGCAGCGATCAGGGCATCTTTCTCTCCACGGTGTCGCGCGAGCGGGAAGTCTTCGAGGAGCTCACGATGCAGACCGAGCTCGCCCCGGGCGACCTGCTCATCCTTGGCTGCCTCCCCGACGCCAAGAGCAGCCTCGGCGGCGTCTTCCATACCGCCGCCGCCGGCGGCCAGGAGGAGCGCAAGCTGATCGTCCTCCGCCTGCTCGAAGTCCCGCCGAGCGAAATCCTCGCAGGGAAATAGCCCCTGGGTTCACTCCCAAGTAGCCGCGGCTCAACGAGCCGCCGGTGAAGCGCCATCGACTCTCTTATGGCGACCCGACTCCCCCGCCCCGGCGAGCTGTTAGCTCGCGGCTGAAGTGTAGTCATCTCGCTCCGCGAGATGATTCCCTCTCGCGGAGCGAGAGGGCTACACTGCCCCCCTCTCAATCGCATCATCATTTCGCTAGAATAACTCGTTTTGACGAAGCCCCTGCGACAGAGGAGTCCTGATATGCCCCTGGTACCAATGCGTCTGCTTTTGGATCACGCCGCCGAGAACGGCTACGGCCTGGCCGCCTTCAACGTAAACAACATGGAGCAGATCCAGGCGATCATGGAGGCCGCTCGCGAGACCGAGTCGCCGGTCATTGTGCAGGCCAGCCGCGGTGCTCGCTCCTACTCGCAGGACAACTATCTCCGCCATCTGATGCTAGCCGCCTCGGAGCTTTATCCGCAGATTCCGATCGTCATGCACCAGGACCACGGCAACAGCCCCGAGACGTGCAAGAGCGCCATCGAGAACGGCTTCACCAGCGTCATGATGGACGGCTCGCTGAAGGCCGACGGCAAGACGCCGGCAGACTACGACTACAACGTGAAGGTCACCCGCGAGGTCACCCAGATGGCCCACGCCATGGGAGTGTCGGTCGAAGGCGAGCTCGGCTGCCTCGGTTCGCTTGAAAGCGGCGAGGGAGAGCAGGAGGACGGCCACGGCGCCACCGGCGTGCTGTCGCATGACCAACTCCTTACCGATCCGGATGAGGCTGAGCAGTTCGTTCGTGATACAAGCGTCGACGCGCTGGCGGTGGCCATCGGCACGAGCCACGGCGCCTACAAGTTCACCAAGCAGCCGACCGGCGAGGTGCTGGCGATGGACCGCATCGAAGAGATTCACCGCCGCCTCCCCAACTGCCATCTCGTAATGCACGGCTCCAGCAGCGTCCCGCAGGAGCTGCAGGACGTCATCAACAAGTACGGCGGCAAGCTCAATCAGACATGGGGCGTGCCGGTCGAGGAGATTCAGCGCGGCATCAAGCACGGCGTCCGTAAGATCAACGTCGACACCGACAACCGCCTGGCGATGACCGGCGCCATCCGCAAGGTCTTCGCCGAGTCGCCCGAGAAGTTCGACCCGCGCGATTATCTCAAGCCGGCCCGCGAAGCCATGAAGCAGGTCTGCATCGACCGCATGGTCGCCTTCGGCCAGGCCGGCCAGGCGCCCGCGATCAAGCCCGTGTCGATCGACAAGTTCGCCAGCTACTACGCCGCCGCGGCCGCTGGCGTCTGATCGGCGGCTCGGCGATCAAGCTCGAACCCTGTCACCCCGAGGTCCGCCGAGGGGTCCGGCCCGCGTACGTAGAGGCCCCCGAGTGATCCGCCGCGACGTCCAACTCGCCGACGGCGCCGCGGGCTGGGCACTGATCTCGCAGATTGAACACGCGCGAATCAGCGCCCAGCTTGCTGCGCACTGCACCGGCCGCTTCGCCGCCGGGCAGGTCGATGATTCCATCCGCCGCGAAGTCCTCGCCGCGATCGAGCATCACGACGACGGCTGGGCCGACTGGGAACGCTCGCCGCGGCAGCACTCCGAGTCGGGCAAGCCCGTCTCGTTCATGGAGCTTGAGCCCGCCGAATCGACCTTCATCTGGACGAAGTCAGTCGCTGTCGCGGAGGAACATGGCCCGCTGGCTGCCTGGCTGGTCGCAGGCCACTTCGCCCGCCTGCTCGAGAACTCCGAGCACGCACACGCCGACCGCCACGCCAAGATCTGGCTCGATGGCGTCAAGATCGCCCGCCGCGAAGCGATTGCCCAATGGCAGAAGATGAATCCTGCGATTCACACCGCCGAACTGGCCGAAGAAGCCCTCCAGTGGTTGTGGAGCTTCGACGAACTGAGCCTCTGGTTCTGCTGCACGTGTCCCGCCGCCGACGACGCAACAAGCCAAACTGAGAAATCGCGAAACGTAGGCCAAGACGGGGCAATCGAAATGAAACTTAGCGCGGACACGCCGGGCATTGCCACGGCCAGTCCCTGGCGGTTTGATGCGCCCGCGATCGAACTCCAAGCCGCCGCACGCGTCGCTCCAGCCCGCCGTTATCGCGATTGGCAAGAAGTGGCCGCCGCGGCAAGCTCCGTCACGCTCAAGTGGCGGCTGCAGGCTTAGCCGCCTCGCTCGCCGCCGCCGGTTCGCCAGTCTCGCTCACCAGCGCAATCAGCTTGTGCCCCGCGCGCGGCGTCCACTGCGACTCGGTCGACGCCACCCACAGCTTCCCGGCGTCGTCGACGCGAAACAAGATGAGGGCGTTATTGCCGTAGCGCAGTAAGTAGTCCTCGTAGGTGAAGTCCTCGCGCAGCACCGTCTTCTTGACCTTCGCTCCCGCGTCGAACAGAGCCTCAAGCTGCGCGAACGTCAACGCGCGACTGAACAGACGCCGCCCCCCTTTGTGAGCGGGAAACTTATCCCGCTTCTCATGGCTGGCTTCCGCCGGCTTGAGCTGGTACACCTCCGCCCGGCCGAACCGCTCGGTCAGCCCGATTACCGCCAGCGTGTTTACCTCGTCGTTGGGCGTCATCGCCAGCATCCGGCCGATGCCGCCCAGGTCGATCTCCTCCTGCACAAACTCGCTGCCGATGCTCGCATACGCCACGGGCAGACTTGCCATGCGCGCCGCGGCGTTGTTCCGCGGGTTCGTATCAACCAGCAGCACTGGGAAGCCTTCCGCCTTCACCGCCGCGGCAATCTCACGCACCGGCCGCGACGCCCCCGCAAAGAGGATTCCTTGCGGGTTCTCGCTCGACAGCCCCAGCCATCTCGCCAAGGGCGACAGCGTCAACCCGTAGATCAGCACGGTCACGATGATGACCAGAAACGTGATCAACACAAACCGTTCCGCTTCGAGCGCCAGCGGATGCGCCTCGCCCAGCTCGCGCACGATCCGCAGGCCGAACAGGGCGCTCACCGCGGCGGCGACGATCCCGCGCGGATGAATCCACGAGAAGAACACCTTTTCCCGCCAGGAGAGCGGACTGCCGATCGTCGCCAGCCATACGGCGACCGGCCGCACGATCAACACCAGTGCCAGCGCAAACGCGATGCTCCGCCAACCGAGGGCGTGCACCATCGCCTCGTCGACCTTGATCCGCGCCGCCAGCACGATGAACAGCGTCGACATCAACAGCACCCGCAGGTTCTCTTTGAACTCGACCACATGCCGCACCGAGGCCGCCCGCTGGTTGGCCAGCGCGATGCCCATCACCGTGACGGTGATCAGCCCCGACTCGTGCTGCATCGCGTTCGACGCGGCGAACAGCACCAGCACCAGGCCCAGCACGAGCGCGCTGTGCAAATAGTCTGGCGCCCAGTACCGCCGCAGCATCTGCACGACCAGCCACGCCCCCAGCGTCCCCAGGCCGATGCCGATGATTGCCGCCTTCGCCAACTCCATACCCGACGCGGCGATGACGCTCGTCGACGGCGGTTGCAGCACCACCTCGAACACCAGCGCGGCCAGCACCGCGCCGATCGGGTCGTTGACGATCCCCTCCCACCGAGCCAGCGAGCCCACTCGCCGCACCGGCTGCACGTGCCGCAGCAGCGGCAGGACGACCGTCGGCCCGCTCACCGTCAGCAGGGCGCCCAGCAGGAACGCCATCGACGCCGAGAACCCGGCGACCCAGTACGCTAGCGCTGTCGTCATCAACCACGTCACGAAGACGGCCACCGTGACCAGCCGCACGACGATGCCGCCATAGCCGCTGATTTCGCGCACATTCAACGACAGGCCGCCTTCGAACAAAATCAGGCTCACCGCCAGCGACACGGCCGCGAAGAAGAATTCGCCGTCGACTTGCTCCGACAGGCCGGTCGCATTTCCCAGCAGTAGCCCGAAGCCCAACAGCAGCACGATCGCCGGCAGTTTGAGCCGCCAGGCGATCCATTGGGCGACAATCCCCAGGCTGATGATCAGGGCGACTTGGAGCGATGGCGTCATGTCAAAGGGAAGCTTCGAGAGCCGGCCGAAGGGTAGGGCGGTATTGTAGCCCGATAGCCTGCCCGCCCCGAAGTAGCCAATTGTGCAGCCGCTCCAGACGCCGCACTGCCATAGTCGTGCCGAGCGCCCCCGCCTACACTGACTCCTCTCGCGGCGGCTTTCCGCTGAATCAGCGCCGGTACAAACCTCTATGCGCCTCGACGCCCACGAACTGACCGTCATGTTCCTGGCGCTGGGCGTGCTGATCGGCGCCGCCAGACTCTTCGGCGAAATCGCCCAGCGGTTTCGCCAGCCCGCCGTCCTCGGCGAGCTGCTGGCCGGCGTGCTTCTCGGCCCCACGGTCCTTGGCTACTTCGCCCCCGAGTGGCAGCAGTGGCTGTTTCCGCAAACGGGCGAGAACGCCATCGTCCTCGATGCGATCAGCGCCCTGGCGATCGTGCTGTTCCTGCTCGTCGCCGGTCTGGAGGTCGATTTGTCGATCGTCTGGCGGCAAGGCCGCACCGCGCTCAAGGTCGGCGTTCTCGGCACGGCGATTCCGTTCGCCGTCGGCCTGGCCGGCGCGTACTTCATGCCCGCCGCCTTCGGCCGCCAGGCCGACGCCGAGCCGACCGTCTTCACGCTCTTCTTCGCCACGGCCATGGCCATCTCGTCGCTGCCGGTCATCGCCAAGACGCTGATGGATCTGAACCTTTACCGCACCGATCTCGGCATGGTGGTCGTAAGCGCCGCGATCTTCAACGACCTCATCGGCTGGACGATCTTCGCGATCATCATCGGCATGATCAGCCAGCACGGCGCCGGCTCCAGCGTGGCGACCACGATCGGCCTTACGCTACTGTTTGCCGTGCTGATGCTCACCGTCGTGCGGCAGCTCATTAATCGAGCCCTGCCGCTGTTGCAGGCGTACACGCAATGGCCCGCTGGCGTCTTGGGTTTCATCATGACCCTCGGCCTGCTCGGCGCAGCATTCACCGAGCACATCGGCATTCATGCCATCTTCGGATCGTTCCTGGTGGGCGTCGCGCTGGGCGAATCCAAGCACCTGCAGGAACGGACCCGCGTGATGATCGAGGAATTCGTTTCGATCATCTTCGCCCCGGTCTTCTTCGCGAGCATCGGCCTGCGGGTCAACTTCATCACCCAGTTCGATTGGCTGCTCGTGACGCTCGTTCTGGCGATCGCCTGCGCCGGCAAGCTGCTGGGCGCCTACCTCGGCGCCCGCTGGGGCGGCATGAGCACCCGCGACCGCTGGGCCGTCGCCTTCGCCATGAACGCCCGCGGCGCCATGGAAATCATCCTCGGCCTCTTGGCCCTTGAGGCCGGCGTTATTCACCAGCGCCTGTTCGTCGCGCTCGTTGTCATGGCCTTGGTAACATCGGCTCTAAGCGGTCCGCTCATCCGCCGCTCGATGCGCCAGCGCCAACGCCTGCGCATCACGCGGTTCATGTCGGCCAGGCATTTCCGACTGGAACTGTCG
This sequence comes from Lacipirellula sp., assembly GCA_036381635.1. Lineage (GTDB taxonomy): Bacteria > Planctomycetota > Planctomycetia > Pirellulales > Lacipirellulaceae > Lacipirellula. The sequence continues at coordinate 1,797 of DASVCM010000221.1, read as the reverse complement.
GCCGCGAACCGCCTGGACGCCATTCGAGAATTAGTCGCCCTGGCCGCCAGAAATATCAGCGTCGACCGCGCGCAGGTCGAAGCCCTCGCCTGGCAGCGGGAAGAGGTTGCCGCCACGGGCATTGGCAACGGCGTCGCCTTGCCGCACGCCCGCGTGCCTCAACTGGCCCAGCCGATCGTCGTGATCGGCATGTCCGACGCGGGCCTCGACTTCGACGCTCCCGACGGCCGATTGGCCCACGTAATCTTCCTGATGCTCACGCCCGCCGAAAGCCCGACCGACCAGCTCGACCTCTCGGCCAACATCGCCGAGCTCTTCCGCGACCCGCGCAGCCTCGAGCAACTCCGCCGCGCGCGGACGTACACCGAGTTCCTCGCCGCGATAAAAATGCTGGAACCGAAGCATTCGGCGTGAGCCATTCTCTGAACCCCTGTCACCTTTCTGGACCCTGTCACCCCGAGGTCCGCCGGAACCCTGTCACCCCGAGGTCTTCCGAGGGGTCCGTCCCGTGTACCGAAGTGCCAGGGTCTTCGCGCGCAGACGATTTCCGCCGAAACTCTCCGCCCCCGTCGGTGTTGACTCCTATGGAACGGCGCCTGCCGCCACTCCATAGGAACAGCCAGAACCAACTTTTCACACCGAGGTAATCACATGAGAACCGTCATGGCGTTTAGCGCCCTGCTGGCGTCCGCATTGCTGGCAAGCATCGCAACCGCACAAGAAAGCGACGACCAGGCGCCGCCGCCTGAGCAGCGCGCCGAAGACAACCGCGGCGATCGCCCAGGCCGCCCCAACCGCGAAGAGATGCGCCGCCGCATGCTCGAGCGGTTCGACGCCGACGGCGACGGCGAACTAAGCGACGAGGAGCGCGAAAAGGCCCGCCAGGAGATGCGCAACCGTAGAGATCGCGGCGAAGGCCGCCGCCGCGGCGAAGGCCCGCCGCGCGAGCCGGGCCGTCCCGGCCCCGGCCCCGGCGCCCCGCCGCACGGCCACGGCTTCCCGCCCAACCCGATGCGGCTGTTCAACGCCTTCGACGAAAACCAGGACGAGCAGCTCAGCAAGCACGAGTTCGAGAAGCTCATGCTCAAGCTTCGCGAAATGGCCCCGCCGCCGGGCGGCCCCCACGCCCACCGTGGCCCCCGCCCCGATGGCCCCGGCGACCGCCGTCGCCACCGAGACGGTGAAGGCCGACCCGACCGCCCCCGCCGTCCCCAGACCGAGCCGTCAGAAGCTCCCGCCGAGACGCCGGCCGAAGAAACCGCCGTCGACGCGACGACGTAGCATCGCCCGGGTTCTTGTAGTGACACGCCCCGCGTGCCGGCTTCAACCCGCCGGCACGCGGGCGTGTTCACGTTATGCCGGTTCTAGGGTATATAGCCCGGCCATCCTGGCCAGCCGATCTCCCCCTCCCTCGAAGGGAGGGGCTAGGGGAGGGATTAAAAGCCATTGGGTTGAGCTTCGTCTTTGATAGGGAACTCGCCGAGCCAGGATGGCTCGGCTATATATACCTCGGCCATCCTGGCCCGCCGTGTAGTCATCTCGCTCCGCGAGATGAGCTCCTCGCGGAGCGAGAAGCCTACATTTGCCGCCCGCAAAGCCCCCATTTATACTGAAGTGCTCAGGACCCCTCCTCCCACGCTCGCCACGACGGCTCCCTCGGCGATGGGCGCGGCCAACAGCTCTCGCGGAACGACTCACCCATGCCCACCGTCCGTCGTCTGTACTCACCGAGCGCCTACCTACCGGCCATCGTCGTCGCCCTTAGCCTCGCGCTCGCACTTAGCGCCGTAACGCCAG
>DASVCM010000220.1:0-2883 GCA_036381635.1 Lacipirellula sp. | reverse complement strand
GATTCGCTGTACGGCTTCGCCAACCGCCGCTGTTGGCTTTCGCTCAGCTTGACGGAGGTGTCCTGCATGTCCAGCGGCCCCGCGATGCGGTCGGCGAACAGCTCCTCGTACGTCATGCCTTTGAGGCGAGCCAGCTCGTGGCCGAGCAATCCCATTGCGTAATTGGAGTACTCATACTCGCCGGGCGGGCGGCGAAGCTTGTGGTCTTTGAGGAACGCGTACATCTTCTCCGGCGTGTAACTCGCGTAAGGGTTCATGGGGTTGTAGATGCCGAAGAGGCCCATGTTGTCGGGCAGCCGCGGCAGGCCGGAGGTGTGCGTGGCGATGTGTTCGAGCGTGATCGGCTGATCGTCGGCGATCGGCGCTTTCACGCCCTCGGGCAGGATTCTTTGCAGCGGATCGTTGACATTCACCTCGCCGCGGCGGACCATGTCGGCGAGGATGACGCCGGTCATCGCTTTGGTCACGGAGCCGATCTCATAGACCGTTTTGCCATCGGGCTTTTCGCCGGAGCCTTTGGACGTCTCGCCATAGCCGATGATTTGCTGCTGGCCATCCTGGTAGACGCCGACGACGAAGCCCACGGCATGGCCGTCATCAATCAGCGACTGGGCCAGCGGATCGATCTGCTTTTGCAAATCCCGTGCGTCCGCGGGCGCAGGACTCATCAGGAATGGCAGCAGGAGCATGGCGAACGCTGTGCGTTTGCTGGTTGGGGTCATTTGCTTTCGTCGTACGGAGAATGGTGATTCGAATATCGAGTACATAGCCGAGCCATTCTGGCTCGGCGCCCGGCCAGGTCTCCGCAGGCGACTCGCCGAGGCGAGATGGCCGGGCTATATACAGAGCTCAGTCCGGCAGTTGGTAGTCGCGCCAGAGCCAGCGGAGCGAGTCGGGGAGGATCGCGCCGCCGTGGTTGCCGTTGTGGCCGCCCTCCCCGGCGACGAACTTGTAGTCATAGTCGCGGAATTTCAGCGCGGCGTCCATCTGCAGATTGCCGAGCCACCAACTGCCATGCTCGTTGTCGAGGTCGTTGCGGCCGTCCTGGAGGAACACGCGGAGCGGCCGCTTTTCCGCTTTGCGGATGACGCCGGGGTAGCGGTCGCCGCCGCGGATGTTGGTGAAGCTGCCGACGTGACTTAAGACTTTGCGAAATTGATCGGGACGCTCCCACGCCGCCGTGAAGGCGCAGATGCCGCCGCTGGAGATGCCGCAGATCGCGCGGCCTTCCGGGTCGTCCGTGATGCGGGCGTGCTGGCGAACTTGCGGAAGCATCTCGTCGAGGATGAACGTAGCGTAATCGGCGCTGAGCGTGTCGTATTCGACGCTGCGGTTGCCGGGCTTGGGCTCCCAATTGGGCTTGGGCGGCAGCTCGGGCGTGGTGTGGCCGGGATCGACGAACAGGCCGACCGTCACGGGCATCTCGCCCTGGTGGATGAGGTTGTCGAGGACGATGGGCGTGCGGAATTCGCCGCGCTCGCGCACGTAGGCGTGGCCGTCGTTGAAGACCATCAGGGCGGCGTCGCGCGAGCCGTCGTACTGGGCGGGAATGTAAATCCAATAACGGCGGATCGTGCCGGGGTAGACCCGGCTGTTGCGCCAGACGTATTCGGTGATCTGGCCTTTCGGCGCGTCCGCCTGACGGACGGAATCAGGGCCATATTCATAGCGAACGTCCACGGCAGAGTCCTTGGCAAGCGCGGATGGAACCATGGCGCCGGCGCCCATGAGCGCCAGCGCGGCGATCAGTCGGGTAACGTGTAGCATTATGGCAAATCGTGTATAGGGGCTTCGTTGAGAACGGGGGCTTGACATCCCAAAACTCGTGGCGAGGCGGGTTTGACTCGGCGAAAACCGAGGTTTCCGGCCGCCTACTTTTGGACCGCGGCTGGGTGGCGTTCGACCTTTTTTCTCCGGGATGCGTGTTTTTTCCGAGCTATTTGAGCGATTGAATTTCCTGTGGCCAAAAATGAAATTCCCAAATTATCGCGTTGGGGGCGTGGGTTGCGTTGTCAAAGAATCGGCGCAGCGCGTTAGCCGCGCAGTCCAAGATGCGAATCTAGCAGAGGGCGCGGCCACTTTCATCCATTTTTTCTGCGTTACGTCGCGGGAAGCGCAGGTCTCACGCAGAGGCGACAAGGACGCACAGGAAACGCGGATGAGCGAAAAAACAAGAATGCGCCCGGGTGGTTGGAGATTCTTGAGCAGCCGGATTCGAGCGACGGCCCCCTTATTGGTCCCGGCCGCGGTATGCCGCTGTTGGAGCGACTCGCGGCTCAGCCAAACGCCGGTTTTGGCAGCTTGGAATCGCGGTCGTACTTCGGGTCTTCGTGCGGCGGGATGACGTCATTGGGCCAGTCGTTGTGCCAACGCTGGCGATACTCTTCGTCGGCGTAGTACTTCAGGTAGAGGAAGTTGTCGTCGTCGCTGCCGGAGCTGAGGAAGTCGATGTGGCAGTTCCAGCCGGAGCCGGGCGGGAAGTCCATCGTGAATTCGCGGAGCGTATCGCGCCAGAGGTGCTCGTACAGCTCGCGGTCGCTCCAGTGATTGGTCTGCGAGAGGTAACAGTTCATGCCCGCCAACGCGTTGATCACTTCCCATAGCTTGGCGGTGAGTTGATCGTCGGCGAGCTCTTCCGGGGGCGGGAGCGCGACGCCGGCCCGCTGGAGCTGAGCGAAGTGCGTTGTCTCCTCGCTTTGCTCATACGCGAGCACGTTCTCCCAGAACTGCTCGGTGATTTCGGGCGGCGCGTCCGGGTTCTCGTAGACGTGCATTTCTCCGCCGGCGGCTTCTTTGGCGGCCTCGCGGAGCTCGTTGATGCGGATCTGCTGGTCGATGCGATCGAGATTTAGATCGTCGGACATGGGTTGAGCGAAGGAAAAG
>DASVCM010000219.1:0-2993 GCA_036381635.1 Lacipirellula sp. | reverse complement strand
CGCCGTTGGCGGCCGATCTCGCCGCGGGCCGCGCGGCGTTGGTCCTGCCGTCGCGCGAGGCGCTGGATTCGGCGAGCGGCGAGCAGCTTTCGGAGTGGCTGAAGTCGATGGGCGGCAGCTATGCGTATCGCGTCGGTTACTTCGACGCCGATGGCGACTACCAGGAAGTGATGTTCACCGGCGATTCGCAATCGCCGCTGATGGCCGACGCGCCCGGTCTCGCGCCGCACGGCGTGCAGAGCATCAATCACCCGGGCGGACAGAACGTGCTCGACCAAGGTCTTAGCGTCCGCTTCCGCACGAAAGTGCTCAACGGCGACCGGGACCACATCTTTCTGAATATCGAAGGCGAACACGCCGCCGGCTTGGGGCCGAAAGACATCGCCCTCATCCGTAGCGAATACACTCCCAAGGGTCGGCTTGTGCCCGTTGACGCCGATTAAGGCAGCCGCAAAAAGGCGTAAAAACGACGAACAAAGTTGCGATATCCTCGCATTCCCTTTGTTGCGTCCTTTGTGCCTTTTTGCGGCTAAGAAATCTTCTTGCGGCCAGCGACGATCTGCCGGATGTGGTCCAGGTCGTCATTCGGCGTGGCGCTAATTAAACGCCGGGTGTATTCTTCTCGCGGCTCGCGGTAGATGGCCTCGGATGGGCCGAACTCGACGATCTTGCCGGCGTTCATCACGGCCATCATGTCGGCCATGAATTTCACGACGCTCAAGTCGTGGCTGATGAAGATGTAGGTCAGCCCGCGGGTCTCCTGCAGTCGCTTGAGCAGATTGAGCACCTGGGCCTGCACGGATACATCGAGCGCGGAGACTGATTCGTCGCAGATGAGGAACTCCGGCTCGACGGCGATCGCGCGGGCGATCGAGATCCGCTGCCGCTGGCCGCCGGAGAACTCGTGCGGGTACCGCCGCAAGTGGGCCGGCTGCATGCCGACTTCCTCCAAAAGCGCTGCGGCGCGGTCGCGCCGCTCGCGGCGGTCTTTGCCGATGCCTTGAATCACCATCGGTTCGGTGATCGCCGCCTCGATCGTCATCCGCGGGTTCAGCGAGCCGTAGGGATCCTGGAAGATGATTTGCATCCGCCGCCGCATGCGGCGCAGCTCGCCGGACCCAAGCGAGGCGACATCGACGCCGTCGAACCACACCTGCCCGCCGGTGGGCTCGATCAGCCGCAGGATGGCTCGCCCTGCGGTCGTCTTGCCGCAGCCGGATTCGCCGACCAGGCCGAGCGTTTGCCCGCGATAGACTTTGAAGCTGATGCCGTCGACGGCGCGGACGTGATCGACCGTTCGCTGCAAGATGCCGCGGCGGACTGGGAAGTGGACCTGGAGATTCTGAACATCCAGCAGCGGCTTCATTCCTTCGGGGATGAACTGCGTATCGGCGGCAACGTCCACGGCCCGAACGCTGTCATCCGGAGGTCTGCCGAACGGTCCGGCTGATGTACCGCCTGTAGCCCCGGGCTCCGCCCGGGGGTCGCGTGCCATTGGGACGACGTCTGTCCCGGTGGACGCCGGCCCCCGGCCAGCGGCCGGGGCTGCAATGGGGTGTCCCATCGCCTGTAGTTCGCTCCTTGGATGCAGTAGCCGCCCGCGGCCTTGCGTTTTGAGCTGCGTCAGCCGCGCGTCGTCGAGCTGCTTCTCCTCAATGACCAACTCGCCGTTCACAGTCTTCACCGACATGAAGTCGTCGACCGTCGGCAGCAGCTTGTACGGCGTATCGAGCCGAGGGCGGCACGCCAGCAAGCCCTTGGTGTACGGGTGCTTCGGGTTTGCGAAGATCTCGAGCACCGGCCCGTACTCCACCTCCTCGCCGCGGTACATCACGAGCACCTCGTCGGCAATTTCCGCGATCACGCCCAGGTCGTGCGTGATGAACAGGATCGCCATGCCGCGGTCATCGCGCAGGCGGCGGAGGATGTCGAGAATCTGCGCCTGAATGGTTACGTCCAGCGCGGTGGTCGGTTCGTCGGCGATCAACAGCTTCGGGTTGCAGGAGAGCGCCATCGCGATCATCACCCGCTGCTTTTGGCCGCCGGAGAGCTGGTGCGGGTAGGAATCAACTCGCCGTTCGGGTTGAGGGATGCCGACCTCGCGAAATAAGTCGATCGTCCTTGCTCGCGCGTCGGGCTTTGTCGTCTTCTGATGGAGCAGGATCGCCTCCATCACCTGATCGCCCACCGTGAACACCGGGTTGAGCGAGGTCATCGGCTCCTGGAAGATCATGCTGATTTGTTGGCCGCGGATGTCGCGCATCTCGGGCTCGGGCAGCCGCACGAGGTCGCGGCCCAGGAGGGCGATCCGCCCCGACTCGATCTTTGCCGAGGCCGCCAGCAGTCGCATGATCGACAGTGAAGTGACGCTTTTGCCCGAGCCGCTCTCGCCGACGATCCCGAGCGTTCGCCCTGCGTCGATCCGAAACGACACGCCGTCAACGGCGCGCACGACGCCCTCTTCCGTGCGAAAGTAGGTCTTCAGATTATCAACATCGATTACTGCTTCAGGCATAGTTCACACGCTTATCTCGATGTCGTTCAAAAGTCTCACGCAAAGGAGCAAAGGCGCAAAGAAGAAAAACAAACAGGAGGGAACAGAGGAAACAGAGAAAACGACTTAGATTGCTGCGCCAAGTGTCTGGTCTTCTCTGCGATCTCTGTTTCCTCCTGTTCAAACTCTCTTCTTTGCGCCTTTGCGTGAGCCATTGCTTATTGCCAATTAGTGAGCATCCTGGCGGAGTCGCGGGTCGGTGGCTTCTTGCAGGCCTTCGCCGATGAGGTTGTAGGCTAGCACCGTCAGGAAGATCGCGGCGCCGGGAAAGGCGATGAGCCACCACATTTGCAGGTTGCTGCGGCCGGCGGCCAGGAGCGTGCCCCAGCTTGGGTTGGGAGGCGGAGCGCCGAAGCCGAGGAAGCTCAAAGCGCTTTCGATCAGGATGGCCGAGGCGATGCCGAAGGAGATCGGCACGAGCACCGGCGCCAGGGCGTTG
>DASVCM010000218.1:0-9383 GCA_036381635.1 Lacipirellula sp. | reverse complement strand
CGCCGTTGGGCGATTCGGTCGCTCCGTACACCTCGTCCACCGGCACGGGGAAGCCGCGATTGGGCATCAGCACCTCGAAATGCTGAATCAACCCTTCGATGCTGCGGTACACCGCGGGCTTCGCGGGAAGCGTGATGTCGCTCACTGCATCGATGTTGATCGGCCCGGCAGGGATGTTTTCGATGGCCTGCTCGATAATCTTGACGCTCTCGATCATCTCCTGCATCCGCACCATGTAGCGGGCGTAGCAGTCGCCGGCCTTCGAGCAGACAACCTTGAAGTCGAAATCCGGGTAGGCCAGATACGGCTCATCCTTCCGCAAATCTCGCACGACGCCGCTCGCGCGGGCTAGCGGCCCGGTGACGCTCATGTTGATCGCGTCTTCGGTCGTGAGCACGCCGATGCCCTTGGTGCGATCGATGAAGATGCGATTACGCGTGAGCAACCGGTGGAGCTCGGCGTGCACCTCCTTGAACCCGGCGACGAACTTGCGAACCTTCTCCACCCAGTCCAGGTTCACGTCGAACAGTACGCCGCCCACCCGGGTGTAGCTGGAGTGGAACCGCTGGCCGGAAGCATATTCGGAGATGTCGTAGATCATCTCCCGCTGCTGAAACGCGTACAGGAACGCCGTAAAAGCGCCGAGGTCCAGCGCCACGGCGCCGACGTTCAGCAGGTGGTCGTGCAGCCGCATCAGCTCGCCGAAAATGGTGCGGACGTACTTGCACCGCGGCGTGATCTCGATGCCCAGCAGCTTCTCCACCGTGTGATGCCACGACAGCTCGTTGGCGATCGGCGAAATGTAATTCATCCGATCGACAATGGTCACATACTGGTTGAAGTCGAGGTGCTCGCCGAGCTTCTCGAACCCGCTGTGCAGATACCCGATGTGCGGCACCGCCTCCAGCACCTGCTCGCCGTCCAGCGTCAGGACCAGCCGCAGCGTGGTGTGCGTGGCCGGATGCTGCGGACCGAAGTTGAGCGTCCACAGGTACTCCTGATCGATGGCGCTGGAATCGGTGGCGTCGGAGAGCTCAAGTGGCATGGCGGCTGTCGGCTATCGGCTGTCAGCTATCGGCCGGAAATAGTTCGGTTGGTCGTGATTCGTTGTTCGTATTCTCGTCTGGCCGACAGCGGAAAGCCGACAGCCGATAGCCCGCCACATCAACTCTCCGCGCGGGTGATGACCGGGAAATTATGCCGCTCGCCGAAGCCCTTGCGCGGGTAGTCCTTCCGCAGCGGGAAGGCGGTAAACTCCTCCGGCATGAGGATGCGGCGGTGATCCGGGTGGCCGGCGAAGGTTACGCCGAACATGTCGTACACCTCGCGCTCCATCCAGTCGGCGCCGCGCCACAGGTTGTACATCGTCGGCAGCTCGAGCTCCGGCGGGTTGAGCGGGACCTTCACGACCAGCCGCTCTTTGCTTGTCACATTCAGCAGCAGGTAGATGACGTGAAACCGGTCGGTCGCGTTCGGATAGTCGAGGTAGTCGACCGCCGTAATATCGACCAGCATGTCGCATCCGCGCGACTCCTTCAGCCACGTCATCACCGCAAGCAGCTTCTCGGCCGGCACATGAATCCGCCGGTTGTCGCGGAAGCTCGACTCGTCGATCTCCGGGCCAAATTCAGCGTGTAGTTCAGCAAGCGTTATCATCATGAAAGCCCCCGGCTCTGCCGGGGACTGTATTTCTATGCGGCCGCTATCTCGAACACGTCCCCCGGCGGAGCCGGGGGCTTTCAAACTTATGGGGCTCTCACTGTACCGGCGGCGGGTCGTAGATCACCAAACCATCGACCGGGATCGCCTCGCGGCGGCGGCGGAGCTCATCCACGTCGAATGGCGGCGGGCCCGTCGGCGCCGTGCGACCCTTAAATTCACGTCCGTCGAGCGTGCCGGTCCGTTCGATCTTCTCCTGCATCTCGATCACCGCGGCGATCAACTGCTCCGGCCGCGGCGGGCAGCCCGGCACATACATATCCACCGGGATGAACCGATCGACGCCCTGCACCACGGCATAGGTGTCGAAGACGCCGCCGGTACACGCGCAAGCGCCCATCGAGATGCACCACTTCGGCTCGGGCATTTGCTGCCAGATTCGCTGCAGCACCGGCAGCATCTTCATCACCACACGGCCGGCGACAATCAACAGGTCGCACTGCCGCGGGCTGAATCGCATCACCTCGGCGCCGAACCGCGCGATGTCGTGCCGCGACGAGGCGGTGGCCATCAGCTCAATGCCGCAGCAGGCGGTGGCGAAGGGCATCGGCCACAGGCTGTTCTTGCGGGCCCAGTTGGCGGCCGCGTCGAGCTTCGTTAGAAAAACGCCTTCCGGCAGTCCTACCGCCACTTGAACACCCCTTTGCGCCACGCGTAGATGTACGCGATGACCAGCGTGGCAATGAACGAAAGCATGATGGCGAATACCGCGCCACGCAGCTCGGCCGGAATGCCCGGCGTCGAGGACCCGCCGCCGTCGACGTACGCGCTGACGGCCCAGGGATAGAGGAACAACAGTTCTACGTCGAATACCAGATACAGGATGGCCACCAGGCAGAACCGCACATTGAACGGCTGCCGGGCGTCGCCGACCGGGTCCATGCCCGATTCGTAGGGCATTTGCTTGACAGGCGTCTTCTTCTTCGGCCCGATGACGTGCGTCAGCACGAGCTGGGAGATTACAAAGCCCAGCAGGATGACGGCATAGACGATCAGCGGGGGAAATTCAGGCATGGAAAAATCGCCAAACCCTGAGCGAACTGAGGCGGGAGAGGGCTCGCGGGAAGCGCCAGGGGGCTAGCGGCGCCGCCAGTTGCACGGCTTTCTCGCCTACCTTAAGCGTCGCTTAGACCAAGCCCTCCATCGGCTAGAAGGGCCATTGTAGACCGAACTTGCGACGCCCCACAAGCGGGCAGAAATGGCCGCAGGTTCGTTCGAACCCTGTCACCCCAAGGTCACTCGAGGGTTCCAGCCGGATTCCTCAGCGGTCCTCGAAATGACTCGATGAAACTTGCAGCGAACCAACCCAGGACATGCGATCAGGCCGGCGGACTCAATTCCACTCAACCTTCTGCACCTGCGTTCGCCAGCCACAACGGGGGCAAGCGATCTCGTAGATTGCTTCGCTGAGGACTTGCTGCACTTCGCCCAGCCGGCGGTCCAGCCGCGCAGTGTAGCGGTAGTGGACGCAGCGCACCTTGGCCTCGGCGCCGCACTGCCGACCCTGCCCGACTTCCGCTTCGCACAGCAGGGTCGTGGGCTGAGCGGGCGACAGACCATGCTGCGAAGGACCTAAGAAGTTGCCTGCGCTGCTCTTGGTCGTCCTATAACTCTCCAAGGCATCCTGCACGGGATAGAATCCTTCCAAGTCTGAGTCCAGATAGCCGGCCATAACGAGTGCACCGATTGCGTAGAGCGACGGAATTGAGCGCGCAGCGTCCAACTGGTCGGCAATTGATCAGCCAGAATCAGCAATAGAGCCAGCTGCGGCCAGGACATCGCGAAGCGGTTCCGACTTCGCAATGGGCGAGTTCACCGAACCGACAGGTTCGCAAAGTCCGTGCCGCCAAGCTGTCGCAATGGCACGGAAAGCCGCAGAACGCGGAAGGATCACCGCAAGCGTGCCTAACTGGCAGGGAGCCGTTTGATGCGAATGTTCCGAAAGGCCACCGGGTCACGGTGCCCTGCAAAACCGAAGTGACCGGTTTTGCGGAAAGCGCCGGGGTGCTCGGCGCCATCCACCGGATTCTTGCGGGCAGCGGCTAGATCGGCGTCATTCACCTTGTAGCCATTGACGAATACCTGTACGCGCTTCCCGTCCACGATCGTTTCCTGGTAGTTCCACTCGCCCACCGGCCGCAGATAGCCCCGCTGGGCGGGCGCCAGGCCATAGACGCTGCCGTGGACCTGATAGGGCTTCAGGTCGGGATAGTGCTCGGGGGCGTCGTCGAGGACTTGAATCTCCAGGCCGTCGACCGAGGGGTTGCAATCCACCTTGGGCGTGCGGATCGCCAGTCCGTTGTTGCCTGCGGCCGGCAGCTTGAACTCCATGCGTACGATGAAATTGTCGTACTCATCCTTGGTAAGCAGATTGCCGGCAACGCCTTCCTTCGCGCGCAGCTCGCCGTCAACCAGCTCGTACTGGTGGCTGTTGCCCATCCAGCCGTTAAAGTTGTCGCCGGCCAAGAGCGGCTCGAAATCTTCGTCGCCGCCGTTCATTTCGGACAGCAGCTTGTTGGCTTCTTCCGGCGGAATCTCGCGGAGGAAGACGTTGCGGAAGCGGGTTTCGCTGCCATGTGTTTGTAAATGAATCGGACCGGTCTTGAAGACGGGCCGCGAACGATCGTAGTAGTTCTCCAGGACGACGTTGTCGACGACCTTTTTGTCGTTCAGCACGACGGTCACCCGCTCGCCGACCATGCGGATGTACATGCGGTTCCACTCGCCGGTGGGCTTATCGGCCACTTCGGTGGGAAACCGCTCATGCTGTTGGTTATTCCACAAGCCGCCGGAGCCTTTGTCGGCGCCGTGCTTGTGAGCTTCTTCGTTCTTGGGATCCCAGAGCTGCACCTGCGGACAGCCGCGGAGGTAGATGCCGCTGTCCCCCTTGGGGGCGAGCTTCCAATCGATCCACAGCTCGAAGTCGCCGTAATCCTTCTTCGTGACGAGATGCGGCTCGTGGCCGTCGTTGACGATCTCGCCGTTTTCTACGCGCCAGTGGTTGGGGATGTCGGCGTCCCATTTCGCCTGCTGCTCGGGCGTCACCTTTTCTGGCGCCACAGTGGAACCCCCTTTCCAGCCCTCGAGATTCTCGCCGTTGAACAGGGCCGTGAAACCCTTGGGGGGGTGATTGAGCTCCTCGCTCGCGGCGCCGCGAAGGTGCAAGCAGAGGGCGAGCGTGAATACCATAGCGACGATTCGTAGATGCATATCAATGACGCTCCGACGAGGTGCGATCCGTAAATTGGCGGCACGGCCGCCGCGAGTCAGCTAATATAACCTCAATCGATTGGCCCTCACCACTGCCCCCGTTTCTCTTGATCCATGCGAATTGCCGCCCGATTTACTGCCGCCACACTTGCCTGCCTGACATGGTGCATCGCCTGCGCGAACGCTGCTGAAGGGCGTCCGAACATTGTCGTGTTCATTTCCGACGATCACGGCCATCTGGATTCACAGGTCGCGGGCAATCAGGATGTTCGTACCCCCAACATGCTTAGGCTCGCCGATGCGGGAGTGACATTCACCCACGCGTTCGCCGCGTCGCCCTCGTGCGCCCCAAGCCGGGCCGCCGTGCTGACCGGGCTGATGCCCAATCGCAACGGCTCGATGCTGAACCACCAGCCGCCCCGGAACGACGTTAAAAAACTGCCGGAATATCTGCACGAGCTTGGTTACGAGGTGGTCGCTTTCGGCAAGGTGGCGCACTACAAGCAGGCGAAGCAGTATGGATTTGACCATGTGGCTCACGACACGTTCCACGATCATGCGTGCATCCCGGCGGCGCTCAAGTATCTTGCCCAGCGCAAGTCCTCGAAGCCGCTGTGCCTGATGGTTGGCACCAACTGGCCGCATGTGCCGTGGCCGAAGGCGGAAGCCTCGGACGAACAGCTTGCCGGGATGGAACTGCCGCCGACGCACGTCGATACGCCCGCTACGCGCCGGTGGCGCGCCCGCTACTACGCGGCCGTCGAGAAGATGGACGCCGACTTGGGCCAGGTGTACGACGCCGCGTATGAGAAACTCGGCGAGAACACGCTGTTCATTCACTTCAGCGATCACGGCGCCCAGTGGCCATTCGGCAAGTGGAATTGCTACGACGCCGGCGTTCGCGTGCCGTTCTTCGCCATGTGGCCGGGGAAGATCGCGGCGAAGTCGCAGTCGGGCGCGATGATCTCGCTGATCGACCTGCTGCCGACGCTCATCGAAGCCGCCGGCGGCGAACCGCCCGCGGGCATCGACGGCCGCTCGCGGCTTAGCAACTTTCGTGACGTGAACGCAGCCGGTGCCGAGATCATCTTTACCACGCACAGCGGCGACGGCCGGATGAACGAAACTCCCATGCGAAGCGTGCGGACCGATCGCTGGAAGTACATTCGCAATCTCACGCCTGACGTTGAGTACCATACGCACATTGATCGCGGCGCCGCGGTTGACGGCAACTCCTATTGGCATTCCTGGACCGAGCAAAGCAAAACCGACGACGCGGCCGCGGCAATCGTCGATCGCTACTTACATCGCCCAGCCGAAGAGCTGTACGACCTTGAAAACGACCCGCTGGAGCAGCACAATCTCGCGGCGGCCTCCGGTCCGTCAAGCGACCGCGCCGCTGCGCTCACGCGGTTGCGGCAGTCGCTGGACGACTGGATGCATGAGCAACAGGACCAGGGCCTTCCCACGGAACGCGCCGTATTAAAGGCATTCAAGGCGCCGTAGCCGGCTCAACCTTATCGTCAGCAAGTTTGGCTCGTTCCCGCGGCAACCACTGGTCCAGCAAATAGCGGCAGTTGAGCGCCTTCTCGGCCAGATCCATCGGCGTGTAGAAGTAGTGGTTCGTCGCTTCAAAGCCGAGCCGCGAGTCACGGATTTGTAGCTGGTAAAGCCGGCGTGCAAGTTCGGTCTCCGCGTTGAGCAGCGTCGCCAATTCGTCAAGGCAGGCGTCCGCATCGGCGCCGCTCGGACCTGTCGCCAGGCGATCGCGGGCCATGACGAATCGCGCCTGGTTGGCCGCGCTGCGGAATTGAATCGCGGCGGCCTCGGCGACTCGCCATTCATCTAAGAGCGGCTCGCGGCAATCGCCGCGGGCAGCGTCTGCCGCCGCGCGCAGACTTGCCGCGCCGCGGTCGAACCCGTCGGCGACCTTCCCAAATTGCTCCGCGAACACCTCCGGCGGATAGACGCCTCGCCAGCTATCGAGGTCGTCGTAGGGAATGCCGACCATCGTCGCCTTGTACCCGGTCGGCGTCGGCCAGAGGAGATTGGCCGGGCCGACCTGGTGCGGCGAAGTGTAGACGACGCCGACGTGGTAAGGATACTCGTCGAGCGCCGCGCTGAACTCGCGCCATGCGGCGAGAATTTTTGGGGCATAACGTTCACCATATCGTCGCCTGGCGACTGATTTAAGCGCGACTTCCGCGGGCTCGCCGTCCAGCACTAGCCCGGCGACCTCCAGGTTGGGCGAAGGGTAGCCCCCGAGGCTCCAGCCGAGCATGACGCCGTCGACGCCGACTGCACGGAGTCGCTCGGCGTGCTCTGCCACCTTGTTCAAGGCTGGCAGGTACGGCGCCGATCCCAGCTCCCAAGTCGTTCCCGCTTGGATCTTCGCGAAGGCTTTCAGCCCGGCGTCTTGCGCGATTCGCCAGTGTGCGGTTGCGCGAGGGCCCGGTCCCACGGCGGAGATCGAATACTCTCCGACAGTCGTTGCAATGCCGCCGCGATTGATCGGCAGGCTCCATTCGCTGACGCTCATCAGCGCAGCCTCCTTGGGCAGCTTGCTGATCGCCGCGGGCGCCCAAGCCTCCTGCCAGCCCCAGTCCCAGGCGATGAGCTGCGTCTTGGCTCCCGCGGAGCGAATCCCCTCGGCCAGCAGCGCGTTGACTTCCGCAATCACTTCGGTGGGCTGTCGCTTCGTACACCGCGGGCAACCGGCGCCGTGATGATGCGACCAGCAGTTGGTTAGATTCTCCGACGCGGTGATCGTAAACATGCCGGCCAGGTCAGGCGCTGCGCGGACGATCGCGGCGGCGCCTTCGCGAAGATAACGCTGCACGTCGGGATGGCTCGTGCATAGCGCCGCGTAGTCGCCTTCGACGACCCCCTGCAGTTCTTCACGCCCGGCGAACCAGGCGACCGGCATCGACCTCGGCTCATTGAGGTACAGATAAACGCCGATGCCATGGCGTTTCGCACGGGCGATGAGAGCGTTGAGATTGCGGAGGCGAGTCTCGTAGCCTTCGCTCAGCGTTGGGTCCCAGGGGAACCTGGTAAGCTTGAAGAGCACGCCCTGCAGCCAGATGCCGTTGACGCCCGCCGCGCGCAATCGCGCCAGATAGCCGTCCGGGTACGGATCGAGCGACCGGTCGACGAGCGGATCGCCATAGAGGGCGAAGTACGAATAACAAAACCGCGGCGACGAGTTCTTTTCCTCGGGCGAGGACGATTCAAGACTCGTCGGCGCCGTCGAAAGTTCCTCGACAAAGTGGAAGAGCGGCTCTTCGGTCGCGCCGACGCCGCTGGGAAACACTTCACGCAGAGTTTCGGCGACCCGCGCGGCGCGAGCACTCGCCTCCTCGTCGGGCGGCGCGAAGTTGATCGGCTCGCATGCCGGCTTCAGGCGGCCAAGCTTGACGAACAGGAAGTCGTCCTCCTGCAACGTGTATGCAAGCTGCTCGGGCGACCAGTCCAGCAGCGTCAGCAATTGTTCATAGGGGAGCAGATGCCAGTTGGCCCGGATGACGGTGATGTGCGAACGGCGCCATTGCTTGTCGCTCACCGGCGGCGGGCCGGCAAGTCCCAACGAATGGCCAAGCGCAGCGATTTCTTCCGGCTCGGCGTCGACCGTTGCGGCCATTCGCTCCAGCGGCGTGATCTGCCAGTTGCGCCAGACGAATGCATGCAGCCGGCTGGGGAAATGCTCCAGGGGCAACGCCGGCGGCGCAGCGCCCGCGGGTAGCTCGATCGCGATCAGCAGGGTTGCCAGGAATTGCAGCATTAGTAGGTCACTTTGAGCAGATGTCCGTGGCCGGGGGCGAGCCAGACTTGCTCGCCCTCAAACGGCGTGAGCGTTCCGTTGTACGGCGAGACCAGATCCAGCTTCGCAGGCGGCGTGCGAAACGTTGGCATGCCGACGGCCGAGTTCACCACATCCTTGTTGACGACCATGAGGTATCGCGAACCGTCTTCGTGGGTGAACTCGCCGACGAGCATGTTGCCGGGCGTCGCCGTGACCAGACTTTTGTCGTCGGGACCCGTGCAGCCCTCGGGCACGTCGCCGAAGTGGTAGACGCGGTCGCTCGTGAGCCTCAGCAATGTGGGAGCGAGCTGGGCGACCTGCAAGTTGACGGTCCGCATCGCGTCCCAGGTGGCGGTCTTGTGGCCGAACTGGTCGATCGGGCCCATCCGGTAGTTGCCGACGGCGGGCGTGAAGTATTTGAAGTAGCCGATGCCGCGGTAGCCGTAGGCCAGCGACGTGAAGACCTGGAACCGCAGGTCGGCGGGCGTGACTTCGCGGTAGTTGAAGTGAGTCGCCGCCAGCACGATGTTCCAGTAGGGTAGGTTGTGCTTGAGGCCCGCGCGGCGAACGGCTTCGAGGTTGGCGAAGTATTGCGGCCGGAGCGCGCCCCCTTCCATCATCGCGTAGTGATCGTAGCTGAGGATCGTCGGCT
>DASVCM010000217.1:0-2109 GCA_036381635.1 Lacipirellula sp. | reverse complement strand
GGGTGGATCGACTCGGTGACCAGCGCCTTTCTCATCCGCGAGCCGCGGGAGATGCTCACGTCGCTGGCCCAGGTGCTGCGCGAGCCGCGGCTGGAGGATACCGGGCTGCCGCAGCAAGTGGCGTTGTTCGAACGCGTGGCGGCGCACATGGGCGCAACGCCGCCGGTGCTCGACGCGGCGGACGTGCTGCGAAATCCGCGGCGGCTGCTCGTGTTGCTCTGCGAAGCGGTCGGCGCGCCGTTCCGCGAAGAGATGCTATCCTGGGCGCCGGGGCCGCGCGAGACGGACGGCGTTTGGGGGCCGTATTGGTATGAGAAGGTGTATCAAACCAAGACGTTCGCGCCGTATCGACCGAAGGATGCCGACGTGCCGCCGAAGCTGAAGCCGTTGCTCGCGGAGTGCGAGTCGCTGTACCGGCAACTGTACGAGCATCGTTTGCATTAACCACTGATGGGAGGGCGAGGCTCCCGACACACATCTTGGATCCCGCATACAAATGCTGCAGAAATACGACCCGCGCAACCGCGACCTTGTGGTGAACATCAACGGCAGGCTCGCCCACCGGGACGAGGCTGGCGTGAGTCCCTTCGATTCCGCCGTGCAAGGAGGCGACGCCGTCTGGGAGGGCCTGCGGTTGTACAACGGCCGCATCTTTCGGCTGACCGAGCATCTCGACCGGCTGGCTCATTCGGCTCGAGCGCTGGCGTTCGCCGAGATCCCAACGCATGAGGCAATCATCGCCGAGATCAAGCGGACGCTCGCGGCCAACGACATGCGCGACGGCGTGCACATCCGGCTCACGCTCACGCGCGGCGTGAAGATCACCAGCGGCATGGACCCGCGGCTGAACCAGTCGGGGCCAACGCTCATCGTGCTGGCCGAGCACAAGCCGCCGGTGTACGATCGCGCCGGCATTCGGCTGATCACCTCGGCGTATCGTCGGCCCGGGCCAGACGTGCTCGATCCGAAGATTCATCACAACAATCTGATTAACTCGATTCTCGCCAAGATCCAGGCAAACGCCGCGGGCGCGGACGATGCCCTGATGCTCGACGCGCGCGGGTTCGTGGCGGAGACGAACGCGACGCACGTGTTCATGGTCGCTGGGGGCGAGGTCATGACGCCGCTGGCCGTGGCGTGTCCGGAAGGGATCACCCGCGCAGTGGTGCGGGAACTTTGCCGCACAAACGGCATTCCGTGCCGGGAGGCGGATGTGAGCCTGGCGGAGTTGTACCGTGCGGACGAGGCGTTTTGCACCGGAACGATGGGTGAGTTGACGCCGATCGTAGAGGTGGACGGCCGTAAGATTGGCGGCGGCGAGCGGCCGGTGCTTCAGCGACTTACAGAGCTATTCCACGAGCTTACGGCGACGACGGGCGAGGTGGTCGTCGAGTAGGCGAATGGGAGGGCGAGGCTCCTGCCGAGCCGCGCGCCGTGTACCAGCTTCACGGCTCGGCGGGAGCCTCGCCCTCCCTGGTGCTACTTCGCGTCCGCTACTGGAGCTGCGGCCTCCGCCGCCGGGGCTTCAGCCGGCTTCTCGGCGGGCGCTTCGGCGGTCGGCGCCGCCGGCTCCAGCGCCTTGAGCTGCTTGTCAAGCTCGGCCACTTTCGCGTCGGCGGCGGCCTTCTCCGCGTTGGCAGCTTCAAGCTGCTTCTGCGCCTCGGCAGCCTTGGCGGTCGATTCTTCGACCGTCTTCTTCGCCGCTTCCAGCTCCTTGGTAAGGCGGACCTTGACGACGCCCGGGTGATCCCAACCGAGATTCACCTCCAGACCCGGCGTCGCAGCCTGAAGCGCCATGGCCGGTTCATAGCCGACCTTCGTCTGCCACAGGTAGAGCTTGCGGAGCCGCTTGATCGGCTTGAGGTGCTCCAGCCCGGCGTCGGTGATGGCCGTGCCGTATAGGTTGAGGTACTCCAGCCGCGGCAGGCCCGAGAGGTGCGCCAGGCTGGCGTCGTCAATCGACGACTTCTCGAGGTGCAGCCGGTTCAGGTTCTTGAGCTTCGCCAGCTCCGCCCAACCCGTACCGCTCGCTTGTGCGCCGCTGAGGTCGAGCCAGACGATCTGCTCGGCCGCGCCGGCCAGCGTGGCGAGGGCTTCGTCGCCGGCCGG
>DASVCM010000216.1:0-5743 GCA_036381635.1 Lacipirellula sp. | reverse complement strand
CGCGCGGCGGCGATCTTGGTTATGTGCCGTTCTTTGATGGCGAGCGGTTAGACTCCCTCAATCTCTGGGGCGGGCCGTTTAATGCGGGAAATCTCGCGTCGTTTAACAAGGAGTTATGGCTAGGGCGGTCGGGCATCGCGGGCTACCGGGCCCATCTTGGGGCAGTGCCGGACGACGGCTTTAAATTCTTTCAGACGTTTTCCAGCGAGGTGGCTGCGCCGCCGGGCGACGGCACGCTTGGGTATCGGCAGGACCGCGATTTGACGCGATACGACTCGCTGGAGGGATACGTCCGTAATGCGACCAGCGTGCCGCTGACGTTCTCGCTGGAGCTCAAAGATTATCGCGATTCGCTCGGCCATGTGGCGCGACGAAGTTATACGCTGCCGACGGGCGGCTGGACGCGGATCGAGGCGCCGCTGGACTTAGCCGCTGGCTGGACCGTGACGGGGTCGCCCGATTTGTCGCGCACCTTCGCGGTGAGCTTTTTAGTGAAGGCGGATTCTGGAGCTGCGAACGGGTCGCTGTACCTCGATGAATTTGCATTCCGCGAGAAGGGGCCGACGATCGATGTGCAGGCGGCGCCGATCGAGACGATCGTCGAGCGGCTCGCCGAACGGCAATTCAGTGCGCTATGGCATGCACGGCACAAGCAGACGGGGATCATCCCGAACCGATCGGACGACGTTCACGCCGGGGCGCTCAACACGACGACCGGCGTGGTGTGGACGCTGCCGTCGGCAGTGCGCCGGGGGTGGGTGTCGCAGACGGAAGCCGACGGGTATATGTCGCAACTCGTGGCGTCGCTCAACGCGAACCGGGATCAAACAAGCTTTTTGCCGACGCGGTTTCTCGATCTGAACACCGCAGCCCCGATCTCGAACCGCGAGGAGTCGTCGGTCGACGCGGCGTTCATTGCGCTGGCGCTGCACAACTACAAGTCGCAGGCGGCGACGCCCGCCGGCTTGCGAAATGCGATCGATTCGCTGGAGAGCCGGTTCGATTTTTCGGCATTCGCCACGCCGGCGGCGTTTCGGCTGGCATACATCCCGTCGACTGGGTTCACGCCGCACACGTACAGCGGCTACACGAATGAGAACAAGGTGATTGCGCTTGCCGGCGAACTGGCGGATAATGTGCCGCTGGCGAGCATGTGGAACAAAGACGTCGGGCGCGAGCTGGACTACCTGGTCGACGCCGAGGACGCGCATCTGGTGTACTCGTACGACGATGTGCATCGGGCGCCGTTTGCACAAGCTCTCATCAACCTGTTCGTCGACACTTCCGATCGCGGAGTCGATAGTTATCCGGACCGGACGCTCGCCCGCAATCCCTGGGTCAACTTCGTCAAGTACGAGGATGAAGTTGCGGACAAACTTGTCCAATTAGGCCGGGAGCATCTCTTTCAGCCGGATGCGGGGTCGGGGCCGGGAACGTATCAGCCCTGGAATCTTTATCACGACTTCGGGCAGCCGACGCTGTTCCAGCCGTGGAGTGCGGCGCTGGCGCTGCTGGCCGGAGCCGAGGGCGCCGAGGAGTCGCTGCGGCTGCTGCTCGATAACGGCTTGGGGACGGGGCTGGACGGGCCGTTGGGGATGGCCGACTGGGCGCAGTGGTCGCCGGGCGCTCCCGGTCCCAGCAACGTGCCGTCGTTTGCTGATAACTGGAACATGACGCTGTCGCTGATGGCGTTGATGGAGTTTCTGGAGGGCGACCAGAGTGCGAGCCGGCGGTTCGCGGATTTGCCGGAAGTGGACGCGGCACTGGATTCGGTGTTTCTGGACGGCGACCTGACGGGCAACGGCTTGACCAACGGCGCCGATCTGACGGTGTGGCGCAGCGGCTTCGGCGCCGAAGCGTTCGCCAGCCCGGCCAGCGGCGACGCCGATGGCGACGGCGACGTGGATGGGCGCGATTTCCTCCGCTGGCAGCGGGGAGTCGGCCTGACAATCGGGGTTGATGCGGCAGCGGCCGGCGTGCCGGAACCGGGGGCGGCCTGGCTGGCGGCCTTGGGGTGGGCGGCCTCGCTGGCGGGGCGGAGACGCCGGCCGTTCGGGGCGAATCCAGAAACCTTATGAAAGCGCTTGCAATCCGCTGATTCTCTCGTTACATTCGATACCAGCGGCACAACTCATTTGGTGGTCCGCCTGCTTATCCTGCATTGTTCGAAGCCAAGCGTACCGCCTTGTTCCGATGGGCGAGCCGCGTCCATCGCCTAGTTTCCGCGGGCAACTTCGCCGACGCCTGATGGCGCCATCGCGTCGTTGCTCGATGCTTAGTCGCGAGGACTTTCCTGTCGTTGGCTATTCATATTGTCATATTGCTTGCTTGTTCGTCGCTGTTGCATTTGAAGCGTGTGCAGTGTTAGTCGCGCCTTGATGTTCTGTCGCAGTTGCTCGGAAGGGTTTCAAACTATGAAACGACTCGTCGTAGGTGTGGTTGGGGCGGCGCTGGTCATCGGGATCGCCGCCGGTCGCGGGCAGGCCGTGGAATTGCTGGTCAGCGGCGATTTCGAGGTTCCGGCGGGGTCGGCCGTGCCCGGTTGGGATCTGCTGGAAGTGGTGCATGGCACAAGCAACCCGATCGACGCCGCGGAGCTTTCCGGCAACTCGCCGATCGAAGGGACGCGAGATCTGTTCCTCAAGCCGTTCGCCGGCGGGCAGGCGCCGGGGCCGAACAACCTCACCGATGCGGTGCTGTCGCAAACCGTGCCGGCGATGGCGGGCGAAGCGTACACCTTCAAGGGCCAGTCGCGGTGGGAGCAGAACTACCCCGGCGGCGTGACGACGCTCAGCGCGAACGGCCCGCTCGGGGCCGTGCCGTCGCCGACTGACACGACGCTTGAGCTGGCGTTTCTGGACGCCGGCGGCAACGTCGTGGGCACGCCGGTCGTGCGCGACCTGCGGACCGAACAGGCGAATGTGAACTTCTGGGTCGAGCACATTCTGGGCGGCGTGGCGCCGGCGGGGGCGACGCAGGCCCGCGTGACCGCGGCGGCGCGGGAGATGGTCTGGAACCAGGGACCGCTGCAAGCGGCGTTCTTCGACGCCTTCACGTTCACCAAGGACAGCGATCCGGGGACGGAGCTGCTCGCCAATGCGGGCCTCGAGGAGCCGCCGCCGACGGGGCTGGATAACTGGAACCTCGTGGAGAATGACCCCGGCAATCCGGCGAATGATCAGATTCTGCGCACCCCCGGCTTCGCCAATCACACGCCGGGCGGTGCGACGGGCGTATGGCTCAGCGCGTTCTTCGGCGAGATCGAGACGCCAGTGGACGGCTCGTTCAGCCAGACCGCCGCGGCCACGCCGGGCGGCTCATACACGCTCAGCGGTTGGTCGCGGTTCGAGGCGAACTACTCCGGCGGCGTCGATAACCTGGTGACCGAGGGCAATCCGCCGTCGCCGACCGAGACATTCATGGAGCTGGCGTTTCTCGACGCCTCGGAGACGGTCATCGGGACGCCGGTGACGCTCGATGTGAAAGACGCCCGCCGCGCCGTGGCGCCCACCGGCAATGCGAACGACAACCTGTGGTACCAGCACACGCTGATGGGGACGGCGCCGGCCGGCGCGGTGAGCGTGCGCGTCACCGGCGGGATGATCGACGGCGTGTTCAACACCGACCCTGGGCAGTCGGCGTTCTTCGACGACTTCTCGCTGCAAGGCCCCGGCATGGGCGGCGACGATGCCGACTTCGATGACGACGGCGACGTGGACGGCCGCGACTTCCTGGTCTGGCAGCGGAATCTGGGAACGACTAGCGGCGCCACCAACAGCGTCGGCGACGCCGACGGCGACGGCGCGGTGGACGCCGACGATCTGGCTATCTGGGAAGGCAACTTCGGAACTGGCGCTGCGGTTGCGGCGGCCGGGACGATTCCGGAGCCGGCGAGCGGGGCGCTGGCGCTGTTGGCAGTTGTCGGCTTGGCGGCCGCTGGCCGCGGGCGATCGCCGCGCAAGAATTGAATGAGTCAGGCTTTGTTGAAAACCAACTGTGGGAGGCCTCTCCGAGGCCGATAACGGCCGCCGCCTCGTCGCGAAATCGGCGTCAGAGACGCTTCCCACAGACAAGGAACCGGTTCGCGGAACCAGGAAACTGTTATGGCCAGTCGCATGCATCCGGGGCGTCGTGGGTTCACGCTGGTGGAACTGCTGGTGGTGATCGCCATCATCGGCGTGCTGGTGGCGCTATTGTTGCCGGCGGTGCAGGCGGCGCGCGAGGCGGCCCGGCGGACGACCTGCAGCAACCAACTGCGGCAGATGGGCATCGGGCTGCAGAACCATGTGAGCGCGTTTGGCGTGTTTCCGACGGGCGGGACCACACCCAATCCGCAACTCGCTGATTATCAATCCGGAACTTTGAACAGTCCTGGTAAACCCAACGGCCCCAACACGCAAGGCTTAGGCGCTTTCTACCAGCTTCTGCCCTTTCTCGAGCAAAATGCTGTTAAGGGGATCGTCACGCAGTCGCAGTTGCAGGCCGCGGTGATACCGCTTTACAACTGTCCGTCTCGTCGCGGCGCGACCAAACCGGGCGGTCCAAACGGCGCCAGCCTTATTGACTACGCCTCGGTCCAACCGGCGACTTCTCCATGCAGCATCGATTTCGATCCACTGACGTTGTGGCCGTTTACTCCCGCGGTTCGCGTCGCTTATGCACGAGATATGTTCTGGTGCGGAGCAAACGGGCACACGTGGATGGATGTCAGCCCCACCGGCACGGTCCCAAACGGCGGAAATTACGGGGGCGTGATTGTCCGTACGCCTTACCGGTTGGATAACTGCGCCGTGCCGGCGAACTGCGCCCACGCGAGCGCCAGCGCTCCGGCCCGCGGGGAAAAGGTTCCAGGATATCCAACGGCAGTTAAGCCCGCGCAGATTACCGATGGCACTAGCAACACGATGGTTATCAGCGAGAAAGTGGTGCGCACTGATTTGTATGAAGGCGGCACGGTCTCTGATGATCGTGGATGGGCCGATGGATGGGATCCCGACACGATCCGGTTGTCGGGGCTGCCCCCGATCAGCGACGGTGACACAGAAGTATGCCGCAACGCCAATCGGCAGATTGAGTTCGCATGTATTGGCGACGGGGGTTTTATGCCGGTGCTCTTTTTCGGCTCGGCGCATCCCAACGGCGTGAACGCGGTGTACGCCGATGCGTCGGTGCACCAAGTCGGATTCGACATCGATCACCTGGTGTTCAACGCGCTGGGCACACGAGCGGGTGATGAGATACTCGACACGACCAGCTTGTAGCGAGCCTGCGTGATATCGCAAGTAACGCGAAAGGCATTCCGGACGGTTTAGAGGCGCACTTTTCTTTCCCTTACGTCTCAGGCGGTAAAGACGATC
Source organism: Lacipirellula sp. (assembly GCA_036381635.1). GTDB lineage: Bacteria > Planctomycetota > Planctomycetia > Pirellulales > Lacipirellulaceae > Lacipirellula. The sequence goes on along the minus strand of DASVCM010000216.1, from coordinate 386 downwards.
TTTATCCGTTGTTCGGTAGTAGGGTCCGCTGGAACTTGTCACGTCGAGGTCTTCCGAGACGTCCGGCCGCAAGGGGGGCATGCCGGACCCCTCGGCGGACCTTGGGGTGACAGGGGCCAACGGCGCCACTACCCGGTGGTTCTGTGGTTTTGCTTCTCGAGTGGGAGGGTGCGTCTAATGAAGAGCTTCTTGTTACGCAGTCTTGTCTTGCTGTCGCTGGCCGCGACGGCCGCCGGCCCGCGGGCGCTGGCGCAAAATCTGTTGCTTGATGGAACGCTTGACACATCGACGGCCGGCGGCAGCGGCTCGCCCGGCACGAACGCCTTTTGGACATTGACCAACACGGGCAACGCGACCGCGGCGCAGTATCAGGGCGGATTCGCCAA
>DASVCM010000215.1:0-8253 GCA_036381635.1 Lacipirellula sp. | reverse complement strand
ACGAGCCTTCGCTTCCCAGCACGATGTCCTTGACTCGCAGGGTGCCGGCCGCGGTGCCGTCGGACTTCCAAAGTTCCCTGCCGGTTGCGCCGTCGTCGGCCACGAAGAATAGCGTGCCGCCGGCCTCGACGAAATCGTGTGCATAGGCCGGCGTATTGGGCGCCGGGTGAATGTTAATATCCTGCAGCAGTTGCGGCGTCCCGGCGAGAAGGCAGCGATCTTCTAATCGCTCAAGGCGCAAACAGCGCCGGCGATCGTGCGGACGACGCAGGGATTTGTCCCGCCGCGAAAAGATTTGTGGCATCGTACGTTCGTTGAGCTGCGGGCGGCGCCCGTAGGGATGAGAGGATATCGGGTCGCCGAGCTACGCTCAACAGGCATGGCGGGAAGAGCGTCGCCAATGGACTGCCGGACCGAGCTTCCATTATGCCAGGGATTTCCATCCGGCGAACGGTCATATCGCCAAAATGCCGTCGTTTTTGGCCGCTATTGAGGAAATCACCCCAATGCTCGATCATCCAATGCCTATCTGAGTAGGTCATTCACAACATGGCCATGGACGTCGGTCAGGCGGAAGCGGCGGCCCTGGTACTTGTAGGTGAGCCGCGTATGGTCGACGCCCAGGAGATGGAGGATGGTGGCCTGCAGGTCGTGGACGTGGACGGCGCCGGGGGTTAGCTCGATTTTGCTGGGGGTGATGGGGTTGCCGGCGTCGTCGGCGAGATTGTAGCCGTAGTCGTCGGTGCGGCCGTAGGTGAGGCCCGCCTTCACGCCGCCGCCGGCCATCCACATGGTGAAGCACCGTGGGTGATGGTCGCGACCGTAATCGGTAGGCGTGAGCGCGCCTTGCGAGTAGCTGGTGCGGCCGAACTCGCCGCCCCAGATGACGAGCGTGTCGTCGAGCATGCCGCGCTGCTTGAGATCTTTCACCAGGGCAGCGGAAGCTTGATCGGTTTCAGCGCATTGATTGCGGATGCCCGCGGGCAATCCGCCGTGGTGGTCCCAGCCCTGATGGTAGAGTTGGATAAATCGGACCCCGCGCTCCGCTAAGCGGCGGGCGAGGAGGCAGTTCGCGGCAAATGTGCCGGGGGTGCGGCTGTCGGGGCCGTACAGTTCGAACGTCGAATCGCTCTCGCCGGCCAGGTCAGTTGCTTCGGGGACGCTGGTTTGCATGCGGAACGCCATCTCGTACTGGGCGATCCGCGATTCGATTTCCGGGTCGAGCTCGCGCTCGAACTGCAGGCGGTTCAGCTCGCTCAGCTTGTCGAGCATCGCGCGGCGGCCGCTGCGGCAGACGCCGTCGGGGTTGCTGAGGTACAGCACCGGATCGGCCCCGGGGCGGAACTGGACGCCCTGGTACTTCGAGTCGAGAAACCCCGAGCCCCAGAGGCGGGCGTACAGCGGCTGGTCGCCCTGGTTGGCGGTGATGAGAACGATAAACGCGGGGAGGTCGGCGTTCATCGATCCCAGGCCGTAGGAGAGCCAGGAGCCGAACGACGGCCGGCCGGCGATTTGCGCACCGGTTTGGAAGAACGTGATCGCCGGATCGTGGTTGATCGCCTCGGTCCACATCGAGCGGATGATGCACAGGTCGTCGACGACGTCGCGATGGCGGGGCAATAGCTCGCTGAGCCAGGCGCCGCTCTGGCCATGCTGAGCGAACTTGAAGTGGCTGCCGGCGAGCGGGATCGAAGATTGCTGGGCGCTCATGCCAGTGAGACGCTGGCCGCCGCGGACGTGATCGGGAAGTTGCTCGCCGTTCTGTTCGTTGAGCAGCGGCTTGTAGTCGAAGAGGTCCTGCTGCGCGGGGCCGCCGGATTGGAAGAGGAAGATGACGCGCTTGGCGCGTGGGGCGACGGGGAGCTGGCCGATGGCAGCGCCAGCGGCGGCGTCGCTGAGCAGCGATGCGAGCGCGGCGCCGCCCAGGCCGGCGGCGGAGGCGCCGAAGAAGTGGCGGCGGGTGATGGCTTGGAGGTTCATCGTCATTTGAAAGCCCCCGGCTCCGCCGGGGGACAAGTCGGTATTCACGTCAATTCAATGGCTGTCCCCCGGCGGAGCCGGGGGCTTTTATCGCTCATAGACGGCGGCGTCGAGATTGAGGATGGCCTGGCACGTGACGGTTAGCGCGGCGAAGTCGGCGGGATCGACGTGCGAATCCGTTTGGACTTCGCCGAGGGCGAGGAGCTTGGCCGGGTCCTGTATTGCTGGATCTCGGAACAGCTCGCGCTGGTCATGGTATATGTCGCTGAGGAGGTTGAGCTCTTCGTCGGTTGGGCGGCGGGCAGTGGCGCGGAGGAAAGCTTCTTGGATTTGGGGTTCGGGGGTGTTGACCGCTGGAGCGGTCAACGCCTGGGGACTTGGGGTTGTGGCGACTTCGGCGGCGAGGGCTCGGGCGGCTTCGACGAATTGGACGTCGTTCAGCAGCACCAGGGCTTGCATCGGGGTGCTGGTGCTGCCGCGGGTGATGGTGCAGACCTCGCGAGTCACCGCGTCGAAGGCCATCATGTTCGGGAGCGGGGCCGTTCGCTTCCAGACCGAATAGAGCGAGCGGCGGTGGAGCGCCTTGCCGGTCGATTGCTCATAGGCGGGCGACATCGAGTTCGCTTCTCGCCACAGATCTTTGCCCGGCTGATAGGGCGAGACCGGCGGGCCGCCTTGCTTGCGATTGAGCAGACCAGACGCGGCGAGCGCGAGGTCGCGGATTTGCTCGGCCGTGAGTCGGCGGCTCGGGCCGCGGGCGAGCAGCAGGTTCTCGGGGTCGCGGTCGCGCAGTTCGGCGGTCGCGCGTGAGTCCTGCTGGTACGTCGCCGAAAGGACGATGTTGCGGCAGAGCCGTTTGACATCCCAGCCGTGGGCGACGAAGTCGCGGGCGAGACAGTCGAGCAGCTCGGGGTGCGTGGGCGCGGCGCCCTGGCGGCCGAAGTTATCCGCCGTGGCGACCAGGCCCTGGCCGAAGAAGTTCGACCAGAGGCGGTTCACGGCGACGCGTGCGGTGAGCGGGTGGTCGGGGTGCGTCATCCACTGGGCGAGGCCGAGGCGATTGCGCGGGGCGTTCGCGGGGAACGGCGGGAGCATTGCTTCGAAGACATCGCGGGTGACGCGGTTCTCGTCGGCTTTTGGCGCGTCGTAAGCGCCGCGGGCGAGGAGGTACGTGGGGCGCGACTCGGGGAGGTCGGCCATCACGGAGACTTCGTGGATTTCGTCTTCGACGGCGACGAATTGTTGGCGCGCTTCACGGAGGCGCACGCGGGCGGCGCGCGCGGGAGCGTCGTAGGCGGAGAAGTAAGTTTCGCGGAGTTGTTGTTCGTTTTTATTCAGTCGCGAAGACGCAAGCGATGCGGCGTCTTGTGCGAGCTGCTCGACCTCAAGCGGAGAAATGGCGCGGCTGAAAGCGCGGAAGTCGTCGATCTCGCCGTCCTTGAATCCGCGGTCGCGGAAGCGTTGGCCTAGCATGAAATGGCCGTCGCCGAACGTGGCGACGGCGGCGCTTTTGTAGATGCGGTCGCGGAGGATGCGGGTCGGCAGTTCGCGGCCGTCGACGTAGAGCCGCAAGCCCGCGGCGCGGCTGGAGCCGTCGTAGGTGAGCGTGACGCGCTGCCACTGGCCGCGGGCGATGGGTTCGGCGGCTTCGACGCCGATGCCGTTGCCGGGCCAGACGCGATAGATGCGGGCCGTGAGGACGCCGTCGGCCAGGATGAGATCAAACCCGTTGGGGCCGACGTCGGTGCCGTGCGTGCGGTGGGCGACGACGACCGGCAGCGGATTGCGGGCGTTGTCGCGCAAGATCAGGTCGATGGTGAAGGCGTCCCAGCGGTCGACGCGGAGCAGTTCCGGGAACGTGACGCCGTGGTCGCCGTCGAAACGAGCGGCGCGGCCGCGGGGGCTTTCGATGCTCGTGAGGCCGGTCGCATTGCCGACTGCGGTTTGGCCCGGGGCTTCGTTGGCGATTGTTGCGAGGTCGCCGTTGAAGGTATAGCGCCCGATTAAATCGGGCGGCTCGCCGTTCGACCGGCTCTCATCAAACCAGTCTTTGAATCTCTCCTCTCCCTGCTCAATGACCTGTTCGAGCGCCGCCGCGGCCTCTGCAATCGCCTCGCGGGCGGCGTCGAGGCGGGCCTGCTGCTCTTCGGTCGGCAACAGCAGCGACGGCGTCGGGACTTTGGCCGTGGCGTCGTACATGCCGTTTTCGTCGATCGAGTTGAAGAACGCCGAAAGCGAGTAGTAGTCGCGGGCCGAGATCGGGTCGAACTTGTGATCGTGACAGCGAGCACATTCGAGCGTGAGGCCCAGCATGGCGGCGCCCATGGTGTGGACGCGGTCGGCGGCATTCTCGGCGAGCCATTCCTCGGCGATCGAGCCGCCTTCGTTCGTCATGCGGTGCATGCGGTTGAAGGCGGTGGCGAGGATCTGGTCGCGCGTCGCCTTGGGAAGCAAGTCGCCGGCGAGTTGCCAGGTGAGGAACTGATCGTAGGGGAGATTGTCGTTGAAGGCGCGGACGACCCAATCGCGGTAGGGCCATTGGGTGTTGAGCTGATCCGACTGGTAGCCGTAGGAGTCGGCGTAGCGGGCGGCGTCGAGCCAGCTCGCGGCCAGATGCTCGCCAAAAGCGGTGCTTGCCAACAGGCGGTCGGCGGCCGCCTCTAGGGCCGCGTCGAGATCGCGGGACGCGGCCGTTTCGAACTGCTTGATCTCGTCGATCGTCGGAGGCAGGCCGGTGAGGTCCAGCGACATGCGGCGCAGGAGGCGGAGCGGCTGGGCGCGCGGCGTTGGTCGCAGGCCTTCGGCTTCCAGACGCGCCATGACGAAGCGATCAAAGTCCTGCCGCGGCCAGTCGCTGAACTTCACCGGCGGCAGTTCGACCTGCGCCGGCAGCGTTCTGAATGACCAGTGCTGTGTGTATTCGGCGCCGGCGGCGATCCAGTCGCGGAGGAATTTTTTCTGTTCGTCGGTGAGCTTGAGGTTCGAATCGATCGGCGGCATCCGCAGCGACTCATCGTCGCTAGTAATACGGGCGATCAGCTCGCTCTCGTCCGGCTTGCCGGGGACAATGGCATATTCGGTGGCGCCTTCAAAGCTGTCGAGCCGCAGGTCCGCCTCGCGCGTGCCGCCGTCGGGACCGTGGCATTGGAAGCACTTGTCGGAAAGGATCGGGCGGATGTCGCGGTCGAAATCAGGAGCTTCGGCGCTCGCCCGCGACGCGCTCAGAATGACAGCGCAAAGGGCGGTCATTCTGAGCGAAGCGAAGAATCTAGCGGCGGGGCCAGATCGTTCGCTGCGCTCAGGATGACGTGACGCAATGGGTACAGTTCTGCATATAGGGGTGGAATCGCTAATCCCTCCCCTAGCCCCTCCCTTCGAAGGAGGGGGATTTTTAAGCCAGAATCTCATTGACTACTCGCGCGGGCTCGACGCCGGTTAGCTTTTGATCGAGGCCCTGGAATCGATAGGTGAGCCGCGCGTGGTCGAGCCCCAGCAGGCGGAGGATCGTCGCGTGGAGGTCGCGGACGTGGACCTTGTCCTTGGTGACGTTGAAGCCCAGGTCGTCGGTCTCGCCGAGCTGGACGCCGGGCTTCACGCCGCCCCCGGCGAGCCCCATGGTGAAGGCGTTGGGGTGATGGTCGCGGCCGTCGGCGGCGTTGGGGCCGTTGCCCTGGACCATCGGCGTGCGGCCGAACTCGCCGCCCCAAATGACGAGCGTGTCGTCGAGCAGGCCGCGCTGCTTGAGGTCTTTCACCAACGCGGCGCTCGCTTGATCGCAGTTGCGGCAGTTCTTTTCGAGATCTTTTACCAGGTTGCCGTGCTGGTCCCAGGCTTCGTGGAAGATCTCGACGAACCGCACGCCGCGTTCGACCAGGCGGCGGGCGAGCAGGCAGGTGTTCGCGAAGGACGCCTTGCCCGGCTCGGCGCCGTACATTTTGAGGATGTGCTCCGGCTCATTGGCCAGATCCATAGCCTCGGGGGCGCTGGCCTGCATGCGGTAGGCCATCTCGAACGAATTAATCCGCGTGGCAATCTCGGGGTCGCCGACCAGGTCGAGGTGCTGACGGTTGAGCTCGTTGATCGCGTCGAGCGAATCGCGCTGGAGCCGGTCGTCGACGCCGGGTGGGTTCGAGAGGAACAGGACGGGATCGCCGCTGGTGCGGAGCTGCACGCCCTGGTGGACGGTGGGCAGGAAGCCGCTTCCCCAATTCGCGCTGCCGCCGCTGGGGCCCTTGGCGCCTGTGCTGAAGACGACGAATCCCGGTAGATCTTGGGTTTCGCTCCCCAGGCCGTAGAGAGTCCAGGCGCCGATGCTCGGCTTGCCGAACTGCTGCGAGCCGGTGCTCATCAGCATCTGGGCCGGGGCGTGATTGAAGGCGTCGGTCGTCATCGACTTCACCATCGCAATATCGTCGACGATTGAACCGGTATGGGGTATGAGTTCTGAAAGCTCGACTCCTGACTGGCCGTACTTTTTGAATTTGAACTTGGGGCCCAGCAGCTTCGAGTTGGGATTGATGAACGCGGCGCGGTAGCCCTTGAGCAACTCGGCGGGCGGGAGCGTGCCGTTGAACCTGGCGAGCTCGGGCTTGTAATCGAACATCTCCAGGTGGCTAGGGGCCCCGGCCATGAAGAGGAAGATGACATTCTTGGCCTTCGGCGGAAAATGGGGTCGCGAAGACGCAAGCGAATCGGTGGCGGCGCTGACAGCGCCATTGCCCATGAGCTGGTTCAGCGCGATGGCGCCGAGGCCGACGCCGCATTCCTTGAGGAACCAGCGGCGGGCGAGATCCCGCGGGGGCGTGTGGCGGTGGAGATGGGTCTGGCAGTTCATGGCTCGGTAGCGGGAAGTCGGTAGGGGGTAGTGGGTAGTAGGAGGCGCGGCGACATCTTTACTATCCACTACCCCCTACTACTCTTTCGTTATGGTCTCGTCGAGATTCAGTACGACGCGGGAGAGCGCCGTCCAGGCGGCGAGCTCAGGGGCGGTGGCGTTTTCGGGCAGATCGAACTTTTCGTCGGCTTTATCGCTAATTAATTGCCACGGATCGCTGCCGTCGCTTTGGAAGCGCTTGCGCTGCTCGTCGAGGAAATCTTCGAGCACGGCAAGTTCTTCGGCGCTCGGCTTGCGCGACAAGCAGCGGCGGAAGATGTACGCCATTCGCTTGTCGTCTTCGCGACCGCCCTCGACAACGGCTCGCTCGGCCAGTTCCCGCGCACACTCCATATAGAGCGACTCATTGAGCGTCGTGAGCGCCTGCAGCGGCGTGTTCGAGCGCGTGCGGCGGACGCAGGAGACGTTGCCGTTGGGGGCGTCGAAGTTCTCGAACGCCGGGTACGGCACTGAGCGGTAGCGGAACGTGTAAATCGCCCGGCGGTACTTGTCGGCGCCCGTGTCGTAGTGCCAGGTCTTCGGGCCGTAGCTGGTGGGCGGCACGAACAGAAACTCCGGCGCCGGCGGGTAGACGCTGGGGCCGCCGATCTTTTCGGTAAGCAAGCCGCTGGCGGCGAGCGCGATGTCGCGGACCATTTCGGCGTTCACGCGGTAGCGGGGGCCGCGGGCGAGCAGCTCGTTCGCGGGATCGCGCTCCAATAGCTCCGGCGTGACGGCGGCCGATTGCTGGTACGTCGCCGAGCTGACGATCAGCCGGTGGATGTGCTTGAGGCTCCAATCGTTTTCCATCAGTTCGACGGCGAGCCAGTCGAGCAGCTCGGGATGCGTCGGCAGATCGCCCTGCGTGCCGAGGTCTTCGCTGGTGCTGACGAGGCCTGTGCCGAAGTAGCCTTGCCAGATGCGATTGACGATCGCCCGGGCCGTGGTCGGCGAGCGGCGATCGACGAGCCAGCGGGCGAAGTCGAGTCGGTTGGGCTTTTCCTTCTCCAGCGGATGCAGGAACTCGGGCACGCCTGGCGTCACTTCTTCAGCAGGGGCCAGGAAGTTGCCGCGGTCGAGGCGATGGGTCTTGCGCGGCTCCTCGCGTTCGATGAGCGTGAGCTGCGTCGTGCCGCGCGGATGGCTCTGCCACAGGGCGTCGAGTCGGCGGTTGGCTTCGCGCCAGTCGGCGACCGTCGTTCGCCAGTAGCTGAAGACCGCGTCAGTCTGCTTCGGCGTACGGTCCTTTGCGGGAATCGCGAGGATCTCGCGAACCGCCGCCGGGACGGGATCGACCACGGCGTTTTCGGTCGAAGTGATCGAGAAGCCGAAGCGGCCGAGGTTGTTGTTCTGATTGTCGTCGCTGTTCCAGCCGCCGTGGTTCTGGGCCAGACCGAAGG
>DASVCM010000214.1:0-4352 GCA_036381635.1 Lacipirellula sp. | reverse complement strand
CGCTCGGACGTGCTGCTGCTGGAAAGCCTCGACGGCCGCGTTCACCTGGAGCAGTTTCGCCAGCTCGCCGTCGGCAAGCCAGTGTTCGTCGACAAGCCTGCCGCCGCGTCGCTGCAGGACGTGATGGCGATTTTCAAGCTGGCCGAAGAAACGGGCACGCCCTGCTTTACTTCGTCGGCGTTACGCTTCAGCGACAACCTCGTCGCCCTAAAGAACAATCCGGAACTCGGCGAGCTGACCGGGTGTGCCGTCGCGAGTCCCTTCCAGACCGAGCCGCATCACCCCGACCTGTTCTGGTACGGCGTGCACGGCGTCGAGTCCGTGTACACACTGCTGGGCGTCGGCTGCGAGTCGGTGTCCCGCTCCGAAGGTAAACACGAGACGGTCGTCACCGGACGTTGGTCGGACGGGCGGCTGGCTGTGTACCGGGGCTTGAAGGGGCATTCCGATTACGCCTTCACCTGCTATGGCAGCAAAGGCGTCGCCTTCGAGCGCGGCTTCTCCGGCTACCAGCCGCTGGTCGAGGAGATCTGCGAGTTCTTCGTTACGCATAAGCCGCCGGTTCCCGCTGCCGAGACGATCGAGATGTTCGCCTTCATGGAAGCGGCCGATGAAAGTCTGCGTAGCGACGGCCGCGCCATTGAAGTTAAAGGAATTATCGCCCGCGCGGAAAAGCAGTTAGCCGAAGAGCAACCTGTTGCGAAGTGAGCATCACCATGCAAGGAGTAAAGCCGTGCTGAACATCCCTCGCCGCACGTTTCTCGCCGGCGCCGCCGCCGGCGCGGCCCTGACGACCGTTTCGCGCAGCCGCGCCGCCGACGCGAACAGCACGGTCGTGCTGGCCTTGATGGGCGCCAACAACCGCGGTTCCCAACTGGCAAAGCTTTTCGTCGAGCAGCCGAACGCCCGCATCGCCTATGTGTGCGACCCCGACGAGCGGGCCATTGCCAAGGGAATCGCCGCCGCGACTTCCAAAGGCGGCCCGGCGCCCAAGGGGATTCGCGACTTCCGCGAAGCGCTCGACGATCCGGCCGTCGACGGCCTGATCTGCGCCGCGCCCAACCACTGGCACGCCGCCGCCACGCTGCTGGCGTGCGACGCCGGCAAGCATGTCTATGTCGAGAAGCCCGCCAGCCAAACGGCCGAGGAAGGCGAGCTGATGACGGCCGTCGCGCGAAGCAAGAGCCGCGTCGTCCAGGTCGGCATGCAACGCCGCAGCGGCCCGCTCTACAAGAACGCCGTTGAAAAGATTCAAAGCGGCGCCATCGGCAAGCCGCTGCTGGCCAAGTCGTGGTACTTTACGCCGCGGCCGTCAATTGGCCATGGCAAGAAGGCGCCGCCGCCGGCGTGGCTCGATTACGACCTCTGGCAAGGCCCGGCGCTAGCGACTCCTTACCGGGATAACATCCTCCACTACAACTGGCACTTCTTCTGGCGGTGGGGCAACGGCGAGATCGGCAACAACGGCGTTCACACGATCGACATCTGCCGCTGGGCGCTCGGCGTCGATTACCCGACGCGCGTCACCTTCGCCGGAGCACGGCTGCGATACGACGACGACCAGCAAACGCCCGACACCGCAACCGCCACGTTCGAGTGCGGCGACAAGTTGATCACGTGGGAAGGCGTAAGCTGGCTGCGCCACCATCAGAGTAAGAGCACCGTCGGGATCGAGGTCCGCGGAACCGACGGTACGATGGTGCTCGATGACGATGGCTTCACGATTTATGATCCGGAGCGGAAGGTCGTCGCCACGCACAAGGACAGCCGCGGCGATGCTGAACACGTTCAGGATTTCCTCACCGCCGTCGGCGACGGTCACCGGACCAATGCCGACATCGAGGAAGGTCATAAGAGCGCTCTTTTCTGTCACCTCGGGAACATGGCCTATCGAACCGACGGGCCGGTGAACGTTGATCCGGCGACGGGTCGGATTCGCGATAACGACGCGGCCGCCGCATTGTGGTCCGAAGAGCGCCGGCCGGGATGGCTGCCGTCGGTTAGCTAAAGGAGCGGACGCTTGGAACCTGTCATCCCAAAGGTCCGCCGCGGGGTCCGGACTTAATCCGCCAGGATTTGACACGGGTATCGCCGGGGGAGTAAAGTGAATTCACTTCTGCCGTGCGGTCGGGCCAATGTTGCGTAGGTGCGTATTCCCGCGAGAGCCCAGTGAGAACTGACTCCTCAATCGCCGATCAAGCTCGCGTCGCCAACGGTTCGGCCGCCGTCCACAAGGGGCCGGCTAATCCTCTGGCGGGCGTCCGCTCGCTGGTAGACCAGGTCTACGACCAGGTGCTCGCCCGCATCATCAGCGGCGAGCTTCCTGGCGGAAGCGAGCTTAAGTCGACGGTGCTGGCCGATCAGCTTGGCGTCAGCCGCACGCCAGTCGTCCAGGCGCTCTCGCGGCTGATCGCCGACGGCATCGTCACGCAGCGGATGAACATGCGGGCCGTCGTTCGCCCGGGCGCCGAGAATTGGCTGGTCGAGATTCACGAGCTGCGGCTCCTTCTGGAACCCGCGGCCGCCGCCCGCGCGGCACTGAACATCACCGACGAAGCGCTGCAGGCCATGGAACGTGCCGCCGACGAAGTCGCTCCGGACGCAGACGCCGACTGGGTCGAGCGCGCCCGGCAGTTTGACTATAAGCTCCATCTCGGGATTGCCGACCACTCGAACAACCAACCGCTCCGCGGCGCCATCTACAAGTGTTGGCAGTATAAGGGGCTGTCGTACCAGCTCGGCCCCGATCCGAGCGAGTCGATCCGCCGCGGCTATGAAGAGCATCGCTCGATTCTCGCTTCGCTGCAGGCGCGCGATTCTCAAACGACCGCGGCGGCCATGGAACTTCATCTGCGGCATGCGTCGTCGTATCGGCCGGAGAAGCGAATCGTCTGACGACGGCGAACGCCGCGTAGTTTCCTTCCCAAGGTTGAGCTCATTCTTCCATGTCTCCCGACCACCATTCATCGCTCCGGACGCAAGTGCTTCGCGCCGGCATGGTCGGCATGGGGATGATTTTCGACGAAACCTACCGGCCCTTTTTTGAAACTGTTCGCCGCCGACCGCTGTTCGACCGAGCGTATGGCGTTTGCGAAGTCGAGCTGTCCGCCGTCGCCACGCGCACGGGGACGCGAGCCGAAGCCTACCGCGAGCGAGCCAGGTCCGCTGGCATCGGATTCACGAGTTTCGCCGGCGACGGCGCTATCGAGGACTTGCTCCGCTCGGATGTCAACTTAGTTTGCATCGCCACGCCCGATGACCGTCACTTCTTCGCCGCGAAGGCGGCTTTGAAGGCGGGCAAGCACGTGCTCATCGAGAAGCCGTCGGTGTTGCAGCTTGCCGAGCTGGATGAACTACAGCAATTGGCCCACGAACAAAACGTGCTCGCGAAGGTCGTCTATCACAAACTGCTTGATCCCGATCACAAGAAGCTGCGCACGCTCGCCGTCGACGGCATGCTGCAGCACGTGAACAACGGCTACTGCTCGCTACTGGAGCCCAAATCGATCGCCGGCTCACAGTTCGCCGAGTGGATCACCGGCCGCAACCCGGGCACATACGTCGCAGTCCATTATATCAAGCTGATCGACTTCACGTTCGGGCTGAAGCTCAAACGCGTCAGTTGCACTGGCCAGCGCGGCATCGTCGGCCCCGCAGAAGGGCCGACTTGGGACTCAACGCAATTACGCCTGATCTACGCACATGAAGACGGCCGCGAAGCGGCGTTCGACATCCACACCAGTTGGGTCACTCCCGACAACTTCCCCGGCTACGTCGAGCAGGAAGTGCAGTTCCGCTTCGACAACGGCGTCTGGAACGGACACAGCCGCAAGCGGGGCGTTGAGTGCACCGTGGAAGGCGCCACGCCTCTGACGCTGAAGAACACGCTGAACAACCACTACAACGCCGCCGTGCTGGAGCCGTGGGGCGAGCGAGCCCAACGGGGTTACGGCGTCGAGGTGATCGAGCGCTTCATGCGCGAAGTCGCGCAGTTGGATTTCAGCCATCCGCCGGAAGACCGCCCGGCCCGCCTTCAAGCAGCTCGCCGACTTTCGTACAACGATTTGGATTCCGATCGCCAGGTAGTCGCCGCGGTCCAGGCCATGGAAGCGATTCTCGCCCGCCACGCCGCCGGCGCGCCCGAATGCACGGCCGAAGTGAACGGCCCGCTCGGAGGCCTGGTCCTTCAAATGCCCGGCCAAGCGGAACCCGAGATTCTGTACGCCCCCGCCGTCTAGGCAATCTATCAATTGGAGTTTGCCGAGATGGCAACCGTTCCTCGCACCGCCAACGCAGGGCCTCCTCAGGCCCCCAACGAGGGCCAGTCCGCGGCTGCGCGCCAGATCATCAGC
>DASVCM010000213.1:0-5358 GCA_036381635.1 Lacipirellula sp. | reverse complement strand
CGGTCCTGAACCTTTCTTAAGCTGACAGCCGGAACCGTCTCCAGCGACCCCAAAAGCGCCGCGCCGGGGTAACGCCATCGCCGCAACGCACCGGCCATTATACTGTTTCCATCGCACCCCGGCAGCCAGCCTGTGGAAGGAGTGAGCAGTCAGGAGACAGGAGTTAGAGGAAATTCCGTCTTACGACTCCGAACCTCACGCCCCTGACCCCTGAATCCTGTCTCCTTCCCTTTTGAACCGTGAACCCTGAACCTTCCCCCAATGCCCAGCCGCTACTTCCCGCCGCCCAGCCGATGGTCGCCAAACGGCCTGGTGGCGATCGGCGGGCGGCTAACTGTCGAGCGACTGCTCGACGCCTATCGCAACGGCATCTTTCCATGGCCCTCATCGGCCCACGAGCCGATGCTCTGGTGGTCGCCGGAGCCGCGCGCCATCTTGCCGCTCGACGGGCTACACCGCTCGCAGCGTCTGCGGCGGCGGATGCGGAGCGGCGAGTTCTCGATGCGCGTCGACTCAGCTTTTGCCGCGGTGATTGCCGCGTGCGCACGCGGTCCGGGGCGGCAGGGCGGCACGTGGCTCACGCCGGAGATGATCGCGGCCTATATCGAGCTGCACCGCCTCGGCCATGCCCATTCTGTCGAGACTTGGAAGCAGGGCGAGCTAGTTGGCGGCGTTTATGGCGTAGCCATTGGCGGGCTGTTCGCCGCTGAAAGCATGTTCTACCGCGCTCGCGATGCCTCGAAGGCGGCGCTGGCAGGCCTGGTCGATCACCTTAATGCCCGCGGATATCAATTGCTCGACGTGCAGCAGTGGACGCCTCACACCGGTTCACTGGGCGTCATGGAGATTCCGCGGCGCGAGTATTTGCGCCGGTTGGCCGCAGTGGTCGATTTGCCGGTGGTTTTCGCCGACAAGATCGAAACCATTTAGCCGCGGGACTTGTCCCGCGCCACCCGCGAGCGGCGGGGCCAAATCGATCACCGAAGGTAAGGCCAGTATCCTAAGGGCGACCGCGTGGCGCGTCACGCGTGACGACGCCACACGATCACCATGGCTGCGGCGAGTCTAGATGCGCCCCATCAACACCAGGACGAGCAAAACGATTAATACCAGGCCCAACAGGCCGCTCGGACCGTAGCCCCAATTGCGCGAGTACGGCCACGCCGGCACGGCGCCGAGCAATAAGATGATCAGCACAATCAGCAGGATTGTTCCCATGTTCAGATCGCCTTTCTTCAGGAACCATCCGTGGCTAACGTGCGTGTAACAACAGTTCTAGAGAATCATTCGACGTCAACGTCGCCGGTCTCGTCGTCGCGATTAACCTCGATATCCACGCCATCGGCATCGCTATCGAGCAACTGGTCCTCATCCTCCGTCGCCTGAATGTCGATCTCGCCCGTGTCGAGGCTGCGTTCAACCTCCAGTTGCCCTTCTTGCGTTTCGACGTCCAGCAAGGTTTCCTTGTTTTCGCACCCGGCCGAAAACAGCACCGCCAGCGCCAAGAGAATGGGCGGCAACGACGCAGCGGTAATCAGTTCGGTGATTTTCATGGCGGCGCTCCCAGCGGGGGCGTAAGTCTGTTGGATCAAACTAAGGCCGCTTCATCGCGACCAGGCTGCCGCCAAAAGCATGCAAGCGCCGTGCCAATTGCGGTTGCCGCGAGAATCCTCGCCTCGCTCGCCCAGATAGCACGTCTAAGGATCAGTGCCCGACGGAGACTGCATCGATGAACGCCGGTCGTTGCGGCTCAATAGCCGTGACCAAGTCCGCCAGGACGAGGCGGACCCGCGGTGGCGGGCTTGGTCGCGGCCGCCATCCTACGAGGCCGGAGCGCTCGACGGCATATCGCCCGCGAGAAAGGCCTGCGTCATCCGCGCCGGCGCTTCGCCCTCCGGCGGCGTCGGCGTGGCCGGCAGCTCTAGCGTGAATCGGCTTCCGCGGCCGACCGTGCTGTCAACGCGCACCTGGCCGCCGTGCTCTTCGAGAATCTTGCGCGTCACTGGCAGCCCTAGCCCGGTGCCGCGGCCGCCCTTGCGGGAGACGAACACGCTGAAGATCGCTTCGACGTCGTCGGGCGCAATTCCCGCGCCGTTGTCCTCGACGACGACGCGCGCAACTTTCGCCACGTCGTCATACTGCGACGTGACGATGACGCGGGCGTCTTCCTTCTCGTCGCAAGCGTCAATCGCGTTCGTCACGACGTTCAGAATCGCCCGGTGCAACGCCTCGGGATCGAACATCAGCGTCGGCATATTCTGAGCGGGCCGCCACAGCAGCTCGACCGACTGCTCCTCCGCTCGGCTCGTCATCAGGTCGACGACCTCCGAGGCGAGCTCGTTGAGATTCGACGGCTGCGGCTCCGGCTCGCGCTCCTTGCTGAACGTGAGCATGTCGAGCACCAGCGCGGAAATCCGCTCCTGATTCCGTTCGACGATGCCCCAGCCTTTGCGAATCGTATCGACGGCCTTCTGCGCGGCGCCCTCGTCGCGATCTTCCCCCTTCGTCGCCTCGTCATGATCGCCAAGGCCGAGCTCGATCAGATAGCTGCCGCCGCGAACGCCTTGCAGGATATTCTTGATGTGATGCGAAAGCGAGGCGATCGTCTGCCCGACCGCCGCCAGGCGTTCGGCTTGCACGAGCGCTTTGTAGTACGACGTATCCTCGACCGCCAGCGCCGCCTGGTGGGCGATAGCGATCATCAGCCGCAGGTGCTCTTCGGTGAACTGATTGGCCCCCTTGGCGGCCAGCGCCTTCTGCGGAGTCACCGCCGTGTCGATGTAGATGACCCCGACCACCTCATAGCGGCCCTGCATCGGCACGCAGATCGCCTCGCGCACGCCGAGGCTCACGATGCTCTGCGCCGGATCCCACCGCGAGTCGTCACGGGCGTTACTCGTAAGCACCCCTTCGTTCTGGTCGACGACATAATCCAGGATCGTCTTGCTAATGCTCATCTTCTCGTCCGAACGGACGCCGCGGCGATGGCGGCGGACCTTCGGCGTGAGCTTGCCCGTCTCCAAATCCTTCAGCATGATGCAGCCGCGGTCGGCCTCGACCCAGTCGAAGATCAAGTCCATGATCCGCGCCAGGAGCTGGTCGATGTCCATCGTGTGGCTCACCGCCAGCGCCGTACGATACATGATCTGCAAATTGCTGCGCGCCTTCGCCAGCCAGGGATTCGACGACCCCTTGGCGTCGGGCATCAGCCACTCGCTGCCGCCGGTCTGCTGGCCCATCGAGGCGACGATGCGCGAGCCGTCGTCCTCGGCGCCCCCGGCCAACGGCACGATGTCGACTTTGCCGGCCAGATCCTCCACGCGATCGTCGACAAAGCCCGTGTACAACAGCAGCGAGCGCCCCACCTGCACCTGATCGCCGCTGGAAAGCTCGTACTCGGTCACCGGCTTGCCGTTGACGAACGTGCCGTTCGAGCTCCCCAGGTCGCGCACCGTGTACGTATCGCCGCGGCGCACCAGTTCCGCGTGATTCCGCGAAACTTCGGTGTCGTGCAGACGAATGGAGTGGGTGTGCGTGCGACCGATCGTGTGGACGGCATCTTCCAGATGGAAGCGCGAGCCCTGGTCGCGACCCTGAATTACGAACAACGACGCCACGCTATTGCCGGCTCTCTCGAAGCGAAGAGTGACGGGCGCCCGCCGCCTACGGCCGGCCGCCCAAAAGCTCCTCGATTCTACGAATGAGCGCCCCGTAATGGTAGGGCTTGGCGACGAACTGCTCAGTGCCGAAAGGAGTTGCGCTGCGGCGAAACGTTCCGAGCACAACGATCGGGCAAGCATTGCGGGCAGCCGCGGCCGCCAGGCGGGCCGCCGCGTCGCCGTCGCCTTCCGCGGCCGACGCCTCCGCGTCCACGACGATCAAGTCGGGATATTGGTCGGCGGCGATTTGCGCCCCGCGCTCGGCGCCGCGCGCCTCAAGCACCTCGGCGCCTCGCCGCGCCAGGAGTGAGCCAAGCACGTCGCGCGACTCGCGCGAACGATCGACGATGAGCACGCGCGCGGCGGGGGACAATGGCGAGTCTCCGAAAACGGAAGTTATGGAAGGCGTCTGGCGGGTCAGTTTCACGGGGCGGGGCGCGGAGAATACGCGCGGCGCGGCAGTTGAGAACAGACCAGTTTTCGTGTTAGCCGCGCTCACGAAGGTCCGCCGGAGCGGAGCGCTTCAGCGGCCTCCGGCGCAAAGAAGCGATCCGCTACCGCGTCGCGGCTAACACGCGCTTGCGAATTCTGCGGTATTCTTCGGCACAGCGGCGGCTGGCGAACTGCTCTTTACGCCTCCGGGCGCGAACGCCACAATACGCCCCGCATTTTGACCCCCTCCGCCCCTTCCCCGCAGTGCGGTTGCACGGCGACTGGTTTCGCCAGGGGCGGGTCCCAGAAGCGTCCGGTCAAGGATGACCGCGACCTGCAAGCAAGGAGTGCTGACGTGAGAAAGCTGCTGCTCTCAGCCGCCGTTATCGGACTTATCTCTTCGCAAGCCGGCGTCGCTGGCGCCCAGCAAGCCGCCCCGGCGGGCCATGGCGCCAACGCCGCCAAGTACGGCATCGCCGTCGTCGACATCAGCTTCATCTTCAAGAACTATCCGGGCTTCACCAACCAGATCGAAGCCCTGAAGACCGAGATGGAAGCCGCCGACGGCAAGCTCAAGGCCGACCGCGATAACCTGGTCCGGATGGAAGAGCAGCGCAACACGATGAAGCCCGGCTCGCCGGAGTTCAAGCAGCTCGACGAGCAGCTCGCCCACATGAAGGCCGAGTTCAGCATCAAGCAGGGCACGATCCGCCGCGACTTCCTGGAGCGCGAAGCCAAGATCTACTACCAAACCTACGCGGACGTCAGCAACGCCGTGAAGTCGTACGCCTCGCAGCATGGCATCGGCATGGTGTTGCGGTTCAACGGCGACGCCATTGACCCCGCCCAGCGCGAAGACGTGATGCGGGCGATCATGCAGCCGATCGTCCATCAGAACAACATCGACATCACGCCCGACGTGCTGATGGTGCTCGGCGTCGATATCCGCCGCGCCGCTGCTCACACGGCCACGCCAGGCGTGCGGCCCGGCGCTTCGCAGGTGAAGTAGTACGGCGTCAAGGCTTCTGCCGAGCCTTCAGCGTGCCATGCCCACGTCCGCGCGGGCATGTTCTGAGAAACCTGCATGCTCGCGCCAGCCGCGAGCGTGGCACGCTGCGTTCTACGATGTTTTTAGTTCTGTGAGCGCTTCTGAGGCTGCCCGCATGGTATCCGCCCGCATGCAACAAACGATCGCCGGCCGAGCTGTGGTCGAAGGCTTCGGCTACTGGAGCGGACGCGACGTCCGGCTCGAGTTCCGGCCGGCGGC
>DASVCM010000212.1:0-2974 GCA_036381635.1 Lacipirellula sp. | reverse complement strand
ATAAGCTGCCCGACATCGTCGTCGGCAGCAAGAAGGGGACATTCATTCACACGCACAAGGCCCAGGCGGTCGACGAAGCTGCTTGGAAGAACGCCCAGCCAAAGCTGCGCGCCGACGTTGCGAGCGCCGCAGAGACCCCTGAGTCTCCGACGCCGCCGGCTTCGACCGATGAAGCGGACAAGGCCGACGGCGTCCGCCCAACTGCGGAAGACGGCCGCGTGCTGAATCTCGACTTCGAAACGGGCGACCTGACCGACTGGCGCGTCGTCGAAGGAAGCGGCAGTGCGTTTGAAGGTCAACCGGTTGAAGGCGATCTCGTCCACGCCCGACGCGACGACATGGTCAGCGGCCACAAGGGCAAGTATTGGATCGGCACCTACGAGCGCGGGGGCGACGGCCCGCAGGGGACGCTCGAATCTGTGCCGTTCAAGATCACGCACCCGTACGCCAGTTTCCTGGTGGGCGGGGGCGCTGGGCGAGCTCTCGGCGTGCAGATCGTCCGTGCCGACACGGGAACCGCGATTCATCACGAATCCGGCCGCGCAGCGGAGGAGATGCATCAGGTGGTCCTAGATCTGACTTCCCACATGGGGAAGGAGGTCTTTCTGCGGGTGCTCGACAAGGGCAGCGCCGGCTGGGGGCACACCAACTTCGATCACTTCCGCTTCCATGACGAGAAGCCGGTCGCCAAAGACCCGCGCGACGCCGGGCCGCGAAAGCCCGACGACTATCCTTACGCCGGCCTTCCCGGCGAAGAAGCGGTCAAGGTGATGCAGCTTCCTGAAGGGTTCAAGGCGACGCTCTTCGCCGCGGAGCCGGACGTGAAGCAGCCAATTGCCATGGCGATCGATCATCGCGGCCGGTTGTGGATCGCCGAGGCGTACGAATATCCGGTCCGCGCCAAAGAAGGCGAAGGCCGCGATCGCATCCTGATTTTTGAAGATGTCGACGGCGACGGTCGCCACGACAAGCGGACCGTTTTCGCCGAGGGGCTGAACCTGGTCAGCGGCATGGAGGTCGGCTTCGGCGGCGTGTGGGTCGGCGCCGCGCCGTACCTGCTGTTCATTCCCGATCGCAACGGCGACGACACGCCGGATGGGGAGCCGGAGATTCTGCTCGACGGCTGGGCCTACCAGGACACGCACGAGACGCTCAACACATTCATTTGGGGCCCCGATGGCTGGCTCTACGGCTGTCATGGCGTGTTCACGCACTCGCGCGTCGGCAAGCCGGGCACGCCCGACGAGGAGCGCATCCCGCTGAACGCGGCGATCTGGCGCTACCATCCCACGCGGCACGAGTTCGAGATCTTCAGCGAAGGGACGAGCAACCCCTGGGGCGTCGATTTCGACGACTACGGGAACGCCTTCTCGACTGCCTGCGTCATCCCTCACCTTTACTACAACTTTCCCGGCGGCCGGTATCAGCGGCAGGCTGGCTCGCATTTCAATCCGCACACATACGCCGACATCCAGACGATCGCCGACCATCGCCATTACCTCGGCGACAATCCGCACGCCGGCAACGGCAACTCCGGCGACGCCGGCGGCGGCCACGCCCACGCCGGCGCCATGATCTACCTTGGCGGCGCCTGGCCCGAGGAGTACCGCGGCCGGATCTTCATGAACAACATTCACGGCCAGCGGATCAACACCGACATCCTCAAGCCCCACGGCTCGGGATTCGTCGGCAGTCACGGTCCCGACTTCTTGCTCACCGGCGACCTGGCCTCGCAGATACTCAACATGCGCTATGGGCCCGACGGCAATGCATTTGTCATCGATTGGTACGACACCAACGCCTGCCACCATAACAACGTCGAGGGGCACGACCGTTCGAACGGCCGTATCTACAAGGTCGTCTATGGTGACAAGAAGGCTGCGCCGGTCGATCTGGGCAAGCTGAGTGACGTCGAGCTCGCCGAATTAGTCCTTCACAAGAATGATTGGTATGTTCGCCACGGCCGGCGGCTTTTGCAGGAGCGCGCCGCCACGGGAGAGGTCAACGCGAAGGCGCGAGATCGTTTGGCCGAAATCGCCGTCAATCACGACGACGCCACGCGGCGCCTCCGGGCTATTTGGGCCCTGCATCTAACGGGCGGCGTCCCGTCGAATGTCGTCGGCCCGATGACTTCCGACGAGAACGAACATGTCCGCGCCTGGTCCATTCGGCTTCTGCCGGAGATGCGGGGCGCTGCGGTCGCCCAATGGCAGATCACATTGGCGGCGATGGCCGCGCACGACCCGTCGCCTGTTGTACGGCTGGCCATTGCTTCAACGCTGCAGAAAATCCATCCCGTTGAACGCTGGCCCATTCTCGAAGCCCTCACCCGACACGCCGAAGACGCCGACGATCACAACCTGCCGCTGATGTACTGGTACGCGATGGAACCGCTGGCCGACGACCTTCCGGAGCGGGCGCTCGAGCTGGGCCTCTCCTGCGGCGACACGATTCCGCTATTGCGAAAGTTCATGATCCGCCGCATCGCCAGCGGCGGCTCGTCGCAAGCGATGGCCGCGCTCGCGCAAGTGATCATCGACTCCAGCGACGCCGACGAACAGGCCGAGATCCTGGCCGGCATTCGCGAAGCCCTCAAGGGGCAGCGCCAAGCCGCGCCCCCTGAGAATTGGCCGGCCGCGTTTGCCAAGGCCGTTCGCAGCGATCGCCCCGACATCCGCATGCAGGCGATTACGCTCGGCATCACCTTCGGCGACGAGCAGGCGATGAAGTCAGTCCGCGAGATGGTGCAGTCGAACGACGAAGAACCCTCTACGCGCCGACAAGCCCTCGAGGCCCTGCTCCGCGTGAAAGACCCGCAACTGTTGCCAATACTGCTGGCCGCGCTCGACGAACCCGCGTTGCGCGAGACGGCGCTCTCGGGCCTGGCCCTCTACGAGGACCCCGCCGTGCCAACTGCGATTCTCCAAATCTACGGCGAGCTGCGCCCGCAGCAAAAGCGGACGGCGCTGGCGAC
>DASVCM010000211.1:0-2983 GCA_036381635.1 Lacipirellula sp. | reverse complement strand
GGTCGGTCTCCACCGGGACAGAGTTTGTCCTAGTGGAGACTTACCCCCCGGCGAAGCCGGGGGCTGCAATAACCGCGGCTCATGCCGCGATATCAACTGCATAAGCTTGTTCGTCCTGGGCTGTCATAGCCGCGGCCTTTCAGGCCTCGATGTTGTGCTGTGCACGCTAGGGGCAGCGCTATCGCGGCGAGCGGCTCAGCATGCGCGCCGGCCGGCTGAAGCCGATCTTGTCGAGCGCCTTGTAAACCTCTTCGAGCGTCTTCTCGCCGAAGTTCGAGATGCTCAACAGGTCTTCGCGCGTGCAGTGCAACAGATCGTTCACCGTGAAGATGCCTCGCTCTTCGAGGCAGTTGGTCGTGCGAACGGCCAGGCCAATCTCGGCGGTGCTCATCTCCAGGCGATCTTTCATCCCCTGGTTGGCCAGCTCGGCCTGATTCAACGGAATGCGCGACATTGGGAATCCCTCCCCTGAATAAAGAAAGCCGTGGCGGCAACAGCGGCTGGCATCATGCAGCGGCAAACACTCGCGCGCTAGTCGCTTCCGATGCGACAGCCATACGTTGGCGGTGAATATAGCAGAGCGCCGCCGATTTCAACGCAAAAATTCTCCCGCGGCTTGCCACAAAATATGGGCCCATATAGCCCGGCCATCCTGGCCGGGCGCCGAGCCAGGATGGCTCGGCTATATACGAAGCGCTAGCATTGGCGCGGCTTAGTGGACAGGCGTACCATAAAGGCGTGCCGTCATCTCCCTCGAAAGGAATCTTGTGGATCCGCTGCTTGAGAATCTGAACCCCGCCCAAGTCGAGGCGGTCCGCCACGTCGAGGGCCCCATGCTCGTGCTAGCGGGTCCGGGGAGCGGCAAGACCCGGGTCGTGACGCACCGGATTGCGTACCTCCTGCGCGAAGGAGTGCGGCCCAGCGAGATTCTCGCCCTCACCTTTACCAACAAAGCCTCCGACGAAATGCGGACCCGCGTCGAGGCCATGACCCACGGCGCCCGAGTCTGGGTCAGCACGTTCCATCGGTTCGGCGCCCGGCTGCTCCGCGAGTACGCCAGCTATGTGGGCCTCACGCCAAACTTCACGATTTACGACACCGACGACTCGCGGCAGACCCTCAAGCGAGTCATCGAGGCCGGCCGCATCCGAACGGCGCACTACTCCCCGGAACGGATCGCCGCGGCCATCAGCGCCGCCAAGAACCAACTCATCACTGCCGATCGGTATGAACCGCGCACCGGCAGCCCGCTGAGCCAAGTCGTCGCCGAAGTTTATCCGGCATACCAGCAGCGACTGATCGCCTCCTCGGCCGTCGACTTTGATGACCTGCTGCTGCACGTGGCGAACCTGCTCTATCAGAACAGTGAGGTGCGCGCCGAACTCGACGCCCGTTACCGGTTCGTGCTCGTCGATGAGTACCAGGACACCAACCGCGCTCAGTACGTCATGCTGCGCGCCCTGTCGGTAGATCACCCGAACCTCGCGGCCACCGGCGACCCCGACCAGTCGATCTACGGCTGGCGCGGCGCCGACATCAAGAACATCCTGCAGTTCGAGTCGGACTTTCCCAGCGTGAAAGTCGTCCGCCTGGAGCAAAACTACCGCAGCACGAAGTCGGTACTGCGCGTGGCCGACCAGCTCATCCGCTCGAATCTGCGGCGAAAAGCCAAGTCGCTGTTCACCGACAACGCCGACGGCCGGCCCGTGCGACTCGTCCAATACGCCACGCAGGATGACGAAGCCCGCTCGATTGCCGATGAGATCGCCAATGAAGTCGCGGCCAAGCGACGCCGGCCGCGCGACTTCGCCATCTTCTACCGCGTGAACGCGCTATCGCGCGGCTTGGAACGCGCGCTCCGCGAGCATGGCGTACCGTACCAGATGATCCGCGGCCAGGAGTTCTACCAGCGCAAGGAAATTAAGGACGTGCTGGCCTACTGCCAACTCATCAACAACCCGCGCGACGATCAGGCCGGCCTCCGAACGATCAACACGCCGACCCGCGGCATCGGCCGCAAGACGATCGACCGGCTCGCCGAGTACGCTTACGTCCACGGCATCTCGCTCTTGGACGCGGCCCGCGACGCCGTGCAAGTCGAGGGAATCAACCCCCGATCCGCGAAGAACGTGTTCCAGTACGTCGCGCTGATGGATCGTCTCGGCAAACTCGCCGGCGCCGCCGTCGAAGAAATCATGGGCACGATCCTCGCCGAAACGAAGTACCGCGAACCGCTCGAGGACAGCGAGTCGGAAGAAGACCTCAACCGCCTGGCGAACATCGAGGAATTGCTGACCGACGCCCGGCAGTTCGATGAAGCCCACCCCGGCGGCGGGCATCTCGAGGAGTATCTCGAAAACGCCTGGCTCGTGAACGAAACCGACGACTGGCAGGCCGAGAGCGACAAGGTGACGATGATGACCCTCCACGCCGCGAAGGGGCTGGAGTTCCCGGTCGTCTACATGGTCGCCGTCGAGCAGGGGCTGCTGCCGCACGAGCGAAGCATCAACGACGAGGAGCAGCTCGAAGAGGAGCGGCGGCTGGCGTTCGTCGGCATCACGCGGGCGAAGGACGAGCTGCAGCTCAGCTACGCCGTGCAGCGCGACTTCCGCGGCCAGCGGCGGCGGACCGTGCCGAGTCCCTTCCTGCTGGAGATGCCCCGCGAGGAAATGGAATTGGTCGAGGTTGGCGCCGACACGTGGTATCCGCCGAACTGGGATGACTTGGACGATGGCGTGCAAGGCGAGCACGACGACGCCCATCACTTCGAAGCGCCGGAGCCCGCCGCGTTCGGCGACACGCCGGTTGCCGACGATTCTACGCCGCCGCCGAACTGGCACGTGGCTGCCGCGCAGTTAACGACGGCGGCGAAGTTGAGCGGCGCTAAGCCGCAAGTCGCGGGCGACCCGCTGGGGCGGGCAGCCTCGGGCGTCTCGCCGGAAGCATTCGTGCAAGGCATGACCGTGATGCATCCCGAGCACGG
>DASVCM010000210.1:0-2180 GCA_036381635.1 Lacipirellula sp. | reverse complement strand
GCACCGCGCAGAGCGTCTTTTACGACGCGATGGACCTGATCAAGGAGCGGATGCCCGACGCCGAGCCGATCGAGGTCTTCCAGCAGGCGCTCGACAACGTGAAGCCGTCGATCGAGGTCCGCTCGAAGCGGGTCGGCGGCGCCGCCTATCAGGTGCCGATGCAGGTGAACCGCACGCGGCAACAGTCGCTGGCCATCCGCTGGCTGCTGATCGCGATCCGCGAAAAGAAGGGCCGCGCCACCGCCCAGAAGCTGGCCGACGAGCTGGTCGCCGCGTTCAACCGCGAAGGCGCCGCCGTAAGCCGCCGCGAAAACGTCCACCGCATGGCCGACGCCAACAAGGCGTTCGCCCACTTCGGGTGGTAGTGGAATTCATGGAGCTGCGACCTCCAACGAGGTGGCGGCTCTTTTTCTGCGCCTTAAGCTATTAGCTTTTAGCTGTTAGCCATTAGCCAGAAAAGGAGCTACGCCGTGCAAGACTTTCGCAATATCAAGGTTTGGGAGAAGGGCCACGCATTCACGCTAGAAGTGTATAAGCGGACGCAAACCTTTCCGGCTGACGAACGGTTTGGACTCACTAGTCAACTTAGACGCTCCTCGTCGTCTATTCCCTCAAACCTTGCAGAAGGCTGCGCCCGTGCAGGCGATGTCGAATTCGCCAGATTCGCCAACATCGCCTTGGGGTCAACATCTGAGGCCGATTGTCAGCTACTGCTTGCACGCGATCTTGGTTACCTTGACAGCGCGGCCTATGGCCAACTGTTCAATCAAGTGACCGAAGTGAAACGGATGCTCAACGCATTTGAACGATCGCTCCGCGGTCTCTAATTCTGGCTAATAGCTAAGAGCTAACAGCTAATGGCTCTTGATTTATCAAGAATCCGCAACATCGGCATCATCGCCCACATCGACGCTGGTAAAACCACCGTCACCGAGCGGATGCTGTTTACCTCGGGCGCCAAGCACCGCGCCGGCGAGGTTGATCGCGGCACCACTACCACCGACGACGATGCCGAGGAGGCCGAGCGCGGCATCACCATCTATAGCGCATGCGTCCGTTTCCCCTGGACGGTGACAGGTAACGCGGGCATTCCGTTCAAGGATGTCGACATCAACTTGATCGACACCCCCGGGCACGTCGATTTCACCGCCGAGGTCGAGCGGAGTCTGCGGGTGCTCGACGGCGCGGTTATCGTCTTTAGCGCCCGCGAAGGCGTCGAGGCCCAGAGCGAAACCGTCTGGCGGCAGGCCGACAAGTACCACGTCCCGCGGATTGCATTTATCAACAAGCTGGATCGCGAAGGCGCTCATTTCGACGATCTCGTCGAGGAAATCCGCGACCGTTTGGCCGCCCGCCCCGTACCGCTGCAAATCCCCATGGGCCTCGGCCCCGCGCACGTCTCGAACCCCTTCCGAGGCGTGATCGACCTGGTGCGTATGAAGGCTCTGACCTTCCCGGAGGGAAAGGAAGGCCGAAAGGTCGTCGTCGAGAACATCCCTGCCGAGTTCGCCGACGAAGCCGCTCTGTGGCGCGACGAGATGCTCGAAGCCCTCTACAACTACAGCAACGAGTTGATGGAACTGGCGCTGGGCGGCGAGCCGATCCCCGAGGCCCTGGTCCACAAAGTCATCCGCGACGCGACCGTTCACCAGCAAATCCAGCCGATCATGTGCGGCTCGGCGCTCCACGGCATCGGCGTGCAGCCACTACTCGATGCGGTCGCCGCGTATCTGCCGAACCCGCTCGAAATGCCGCCGGTCGAAGGCGTCGATCCTTCGCACAAAGCGCACGGCAAGAGCAAGAAGCACAAAGAAGCCGACGGCGAGGAGCAAAAAAAAATCCGCCGCAAGCCCGATCCCAAAGAACCGTTCTGCGGCCTGGTGTTCAAGATCCTGCCGTACAAAACGGGAGACCTCTCCTGGGTCCGCATTTACTCCGGCACACTCAGCGGGAACAGCCGCGTCCTCAACCCCGGCAAAGACCATAAGGAAAACGTCGCCCAACTGTGGCGGATCCACGCGAGCAAGAAGGACGAACAGCTGGAGTCGGCCAGCGCGGGCGACATCGTCGGCGTGATCGGCCTCCGCGAGTCGGTCACCGGCGACACGCTCTGCGACACCCGCGCTCCCGTTCTGCTGGAGTCGATCGAGTTCCCGCAGACAGTCATCTCGATGGCGATC